>CAJORC010000239.1 GCA_905236615.1 uncultured Lachnospiraceae bacterium | reverse complement strand
TGTCGTAGTTGAATAATCATCTGACTTTATTGAAGCGATGTAGCTGCCGTTTCTTAAAAAAGCACAGTAGCCGTCTTCGGTGATCTCACCTTCATATTCGTAATCGTCGTTGATATTTCTGAAACTTATTGAATCGATTTTTACATCTAAATTCTTATATTCTCCGCGAATATCTGTAAGACCTATAAATGAACCGCTTGCTTTATACACATTTCTTAAAGAGAGTTCGATGTCTTTTTCCAGATCTTTATCCAATTCAACAGTTAACTTTGAAGATAGTTCATAGTCCTCTGCGCCTGAGATTTCAATGGTGTATTTTTCTCCGGCATCCAGTTCTGCCGAATAGCATTTTTTCGCTTTGTCGATTAATGCCTTAACCGGCTCATAAGAAACAGTATCTTCAGGGATAAATCTTATTTCAAGGTCAGACAGGTCATAATCTTCTTTGATACCTTTTATAGCACCGCTTAATTCATGGCTTACGCTTTCGATTATCTCAAGGTCATGTGCCTGTTCCCCGTCGTTCCCGACAGTTACTTTTTTACTGTCGCTTGAAATGGCATACCCTTTGGCACCTTTGATAGATGCGGTATAATTTCCGGGTCTTAAGACTATTGAGTATGAGTTTTCAGAACGGCTGGCTTCGTATACCGTATCCTCTTCGTTAGTAAAGTTAATGGAATAATCGTTGGGAAGTTTATTAACAGCTCCCCTGATCTTTCCTTTAAGTTCGGTATTTGCCATGTCTTCTTCCACACCATAGCACCAGATTTTTGATCCGACTATTGCAAGATAATATCTATTGCCGGAAATACAATCGATATCTATTTTTATTGTGTTCCCGCTGTCACTTGGCGTAACTGAGATATCTTCATAGTCATCATAGCTGTCAGCTGTTCCTATGGTAAAGTGTCCAACTTCACTGCTTTCGTTTTCTTCATTTGTCTTGCTGACATAAAATGCTTTTCCTGATGCGTTCTTTATATAGAGAGACAATATTCCTGATGATTTTGCTTCATAATCACAATAAGCACCTGCGGTTGAGACGATTCCTCCTGACTGTTTGCCGTTCGTTCCCGTAGTTCTTACATAATCGAATGACATTGACTCACCGCTAAATGTATCAGAAATACTGTTGCAGTCAAAATCTGACTGTGAGTGAAAGCAGAAGTCACTTTCCGCCCAGCGTGCCAGATTTACTCCGTCATCATCTTTTGTTATTTCCCAGTTTCCGTGTTTCCTTACACTATCATCAGCCTGTAGTTTTTCGGGAAACGAAGTACCAAAGGCTGATGTTAGTACCAAAGCAGTCGACAGAATCGATGCTATAGTTCGTTTTAACTTGTACCTTCTCATATTAAATTACCTCCTGATT
Organism: uncultured Lachnospiraceae bacterium; assembly: GCA_905236615.1. Taxonomy (GTDB): domain Bacteria; phylum Bacillota; class Clostridia; order Lachnospirales; family Lachnospiraceae; genus NK4A144. Next base: position 5,390 of record CAJORC010000239.1, on the reverse strand, counting down.
TGTATTTAAATCTAAACCATGACACGGTGTCATGGTCAAGCTGTAAACTTGTGTGTTATACTTTCTTAAATACTTATATTTTGATGTCAGAATTGAAGAATGAGGATAGAGCAATGACGAGATATAAAGTAGGAGATCTTGCTAGAGTTTTAGGCGTAACAACTAATACAATAAGAAGATATGAAGCAGCCGGGATGATAAAAGGAGAACGTGATGATTCCGGGTACAGAACATTTAACAGTGAGGAATTATTAAGGTTATCGATGATTCGTCTTTTGAGTAAATGTTCTTTCAGCAGAGAAAACATATTGGACATAATAGATTCTGAAGAAGCGCTTTTACTTAGAATAGCCGGAGAAAGACTGGATGAACTTGATGAAGAGATAAGGAATCTTCAGTATCTCCGTCACTGGCTTAAGGATAATATAAAAATGGTCAATACTGCTGCGGAAATGGAGGATGGCTTCATTTATATGGATTCTGTTGCTGTTAAATATATTCCCTGTGCCAGTGGATTTAAAATATCAGATAATAGTGAAGAAATGAAAGTTTTTAATACTTTTATGTATGGTTCCTCTGAAGTACAGATAATGAACTTTTATAAAAATGATGACTTGAAAGCAGGCCTTTTCAGACCGCTTACATCCCTTGCCATCAAAGTAACAGATATTGAAAGACTTTCGCTTGACAGGAATGTTTTTGAAAGCAAATACGTTAATGAATATCCATCTAAAAGGTCTTTGTATGGTGTTCTTCGTACTCCTGCCGAAAAAAGTGGAGATGAGATATATTTCAGAGACTCACGAACCGAGTTTTTTCAGAAGATGCTTTCATATATTAGTGAGAATTCAGAACAGATTGATGGTGATATATGCGAGATTTCAGTCAATGCCTTGGGTAAAGAGCGTACCTCTTTTATTTCCATACCGGTCAGGAAGAACATTTGTTAGAAAATAAATTGAAGTCTTATTTTTTTATGACTTTCCGAATGCAAAATCGGAAAATGCATTCGGAAATCTGGCTTAAAAGCGTCATAAGGAATCCCCCACCTAACGGTGGTACCCCTTATGACCAAATTCGCCAGACACGCCCTTGCCTAACGGCAAGACCTGGTCCAATACGGTTGCTGAATTTCTGATGAAATTCAGTAACCTATAGATTTTGAACTTGACAAAAAAGTAAACGACCTTTATTGACATCGCTGGAACTATTTTCTGAAAAAGGCTTTGAGGCGGTATCTACAAGCATGATTGCTTCAAAGATCGGGATAACAAAGGGAGCTTTGTATCGTCATTTTGAGAACAAACAGGCTATTTTTGATGCGATAATTTCCAAAATGTTTGAACTGGATGAGAAGCAGGCAAAGGACAATAATGTTCCGGTAAAAGAATACAAAGAAGATGAGCAGGCCTACAAAGCTGCTAAACTTACTGATTTCTGTGAGTTTGTAAATGAACAGTATGTATTTTGGACAGAGAATAATTTTGCGAAGCTCTTTCGAAGAATGATAGCTATAGAACAGTTTAAGTCACCTGAAATGACGAAGCTGTATCAGGACGTACTGGTCAGTGGTCCGATAAAGTATACAGAGGATCTTTTTAAGGAAATGATAGATAATGGTCAGCTGAATGCGGATGCCGAAAAGCTCGGTGCGTGGAATCTTGCAGTACAGTTTTTTGCACCGCTTCAGCTTTCAATTCAGCTGTTTGATGGAGGAGCGGATAGCGATGAAACAAAAGAGAATTTGAGAAATATGACTAAGGAATTTGAAAGGAAATATATAGCTTGAGGAGGTTTGTAAATATGGATTCAAATGATTACAGGATACGTTTAGAGGACAAAAAAGAATATCGGGCTGTGGAAAATCTTATCAGGGAGTCATTTTGGAATGTTTATCGTCCGGGATGTACAGAGCATTATGTGATACATGTATTAAGAGATGATCCGGCATTTATTCCTGAATTGGATTTTGTTATGGAAAAGGATGGCAGACTTATCGGTCAGAATATGTTCATGAAAACCATCATCGAAGCTGATGATGGGAGAGTGATAGATGTACTCACTATGGGTCCGATAGGTATAATTCCAGAGCTTAAGCGAAAGGGATATGGAAAGGCAATATTAGATTATTCCCTTGAAAAGGCCGGGAAGATGGGCTTTGGAGCAGTTCTTTTTGAAGGCAATATTGATTTTTATGGGAAGAGTGGCTTTGAATATGCCGGCAATTTTGGCATACGGTATCATGACCTGCCGGAAGACGCGGATGCATCATTCTTTTTGTGTAAGGAACTCATCCCCGGATATCTGGATGGTGTCACAGGGGTGTATCAGACGCCAAAGGGATATTATGTTAGTGATGAAGATGTTGATGAGTTCGATAAAGACTTTCCGGCAAAGGAAAAGCTGAAGCTGCCGGGACAGATTTTTTAAAATATGATACATTGACAAGCATCTATGCGTGTGCTATTATATACGTCAAAAGTACAAAGTAAAGGTGGAAATGATGAGAAAAGAAGACGTTGCGATGATATGTAAAGCGATGTCCGATGCGAACAGACTTCATATTATTGAAATGCTGACTTCAGGTGAAAAGTGCGGATGTAAGATTTTGGAAGAGCTGCATATAACCCAGCCCACCCTGTCTCACCATATGAAAGTTTTGGAGGATTGCGGACTTGTTACGTCCTACAAAGAAGGCAAGTGGCATCATTATTCAATTAACTGTGAACGATTTGGAGAGTTTAAGGATTATTTGAATCTGATAAGCTGCGGTGAAGCTGTAGGTGCAGAAGGAACTGTTCAAAAAACTTCATGTTGTCAAAAAATGTAAACTATATGTTATGCCGACCGATATGGTCGGCATATATTTGAACTAATACATAGATAAATATCGATGTGATATGAGGATATTTTTATGCAAAATGTTTTGAATGTATGGGATTTTTTTCAAAAGCAGGTGCTTGGCCTTCGATGGTTGAATACTCTTATTGGAAATATCCTGAAGATTTTGGGAATGGAACCGGAAACGAAGCTGTATTCAGCGCTGCAGTTCTTTATTTATGACAGTATTAAGATATTCTTTTTGCTGTCAGTACTGATTTTTATCATCAGTTACATACAGAGTTACTTTCCGCCGCAGCGTACAAGAAGAATCTTAGGCGGTATAAAAGGATTTCCCGGAAAGGCAATGGGAGCGATTTTGGGTATTTTGACTCCATTCTGTTCCTGTTCAAGTATTCCGCTCTTTATCGGATTCTGCAGCGCAGGTCTTCCAATAGGAGTAACACTCAGCTTCCTATAATGTCTCCGATGGCTGACCTCGGCAGTCTGGCTGTACTTATGACACAGTTTGGTTGGAAGATAGCAGTGGCATATCTGATAACCGGCTTTATAATAGCTGTTAGTGGTGGAACAATTATTGAAAAACTTGGAATGGGGCAGTATGTTGCTGACTATATCCGCAATGCGCATCTTGCAGAGTTAGAAGAGGAGAAGCCGACTTTTAAGGAAAGACTTCGTATTGCTGCAGATGGAGTGGCAGCGATAGTAAAGCGGGTGTGGCCGTATATCTTTCTGGGAGTTGGTATTGGATCCCTGATCCATAATGTAATACCTCAGGAAATTGTGCAGACTGTTCTGGGTGGTGAACACTGGTACAGTGTGTTGCTTGCATGCCTTGTGGGAATTCCTATGTATGCGGATATTTTTGGTGCGATTCCGATTGCAGAAGCGCTTCTTGCTAAGGGAGCGGGGCTCGGAACGGTCATCAGCTTTATGATGAGTGTTACAGCTTTATCGCTGCCTTCCATAATCATGTTGTCGAAGGCTATGAAGAGAAAACTTCTCATTACGTTTATTGCTGCTGCGTCCGCAGGCATAATTCTGATTGGGTATCTGTTTAATTCAATTTCATATCTGTTTATCTAAAATAACAATACAAATGGAGGATCATTAAAATGGCAAAGCTTTGGTATCCTGTAGTAGATATTCTTACCTGTATCGAGTGTGGCACATGTGCCAGTAATTGCCCGCACGCTGTATATGACGTGGAAAAGATTCCGTCACCCGTTGTAATAAATCCGGATGGCTGTGTTGATCACTGTCACAAGTGTGGTAATAACTGCCCTGTAGGAGCAATTACATATGTTGGTGATGATACAGGATGGGTTCCACCGGCAAATAAGAAAGACGGGGAAGGAAAGAGTACCGGCTCCGGATGTTGCTGTGGTGGAGGAAAATGCGAATAAAATAAAAATTTTGGAGGTAATTCATTATGGCACTGTTCAATTTTGGAAAGAAAAATGCGGAGGAAAAACAGGCGCCCTCTTGCTGTGGTTCTGCGACCGGATCTGAAACGACAAATTACGGTAATGGAATTAAAGGGGGGATTGCCAACGTTAAGGTACTGGGTGCCGGATGCAAGTCCTGTCACGAGTTGTATGAGAATGCCGTTGAAGCTGTAAAGGAACTGGGGCTTGGTATAGAAGTTGAGTACATCACAGATATGGAGAAAGTAATGGCTTATGGCGTTATGTCTATGCCTGCTATCGTTGTAAATAATAGGGTTGTTTCTATGGGAAAGGTATTGAAATCCAATGATCTGGTAAAGCTGCTTAAGAATATTTTATAATTAAGAAATATAATCATAGGACACCCACCATGAAAATTTAGGAGCAACGACCGTTTTTGCAAACATGTCGCTGCAGAGGCTTTCAATCATTTCCTTCCTTCAAATACTTACATAGACGTTCTGCCCATTTATATTCACTCTCAGAAGCACCCGAACCTAGGCCTATGGAATCTCCGACTATCAGTAAATTTACATCATCTCCATTGACAAGCTTACGATAAAAATGTTCCTCTTCCTTAGCTATTTCAGCCTTTCCCGCAGATTCTTCCACTATAAAATCTGTTGTTTCAATAGCATCCGTCGTATAAACATTTGAAAAATCATTTTTCTTATTGTTGCAGCCTATCGTGCAAACGGATATTGTCAATAATAGCGAAATGAGCTTTATTCTTTTCCTACAATTAGTCATTCTTGTCTCCTCTAATAACCTCAGTTATTATCTGACATAATACTGTCGGATGTCCATTTATACTCTGTATTACCTACTTGAATGCGGAAGTAAATTCCGCATTCAAGTCAAGGTGGTAGATGTACGACGAAAAAAAATTTGTTCCCTGCGATTCCCGTGCTTACATAGCTATTGATATGAAATCATTCTATGCCTCGGTCGAATGTATGGCAAGGGGACTGAACCCGCTTACTACATATCTGCTTGTGGCGGATGACAGCAGAACGGATAAAACCATATGCCTTGCAGTTTCACCGAGCCTTAAGGCACTCGGAGTTCCAAGCTACTATGGGAGAAATTGCTGAAAAGTCA
>CAJORC010000238.1 GCA_905236615.1 uncultured Lachnospiraceae bacterium | reverse complement strand
GCTCTACTAAAAATAGTGTTGTTTTTTATCAAAAATACTGTTGTTTAACGCTTTAAAACAACACCTTTTTTAGCCTTTTTCTGAGCCTCTGCTTACTTCATGTTCATCTTAAAATTAATCAAGATTTTATTAAAATCTCAACTCATCTCCATTTGTTCATATTTCACAATCTTTTTATAGGTTTGATGCTTTGCACACCACTGTAATGACTTTTATGGTAAATTATTCTTTGCCCAAACAATAATACATAGGAGGTCACTACAGCAGTGAGCAAAACATCAAACCTGATTGCTGATATCAATCAGGACATAACTATCGACAAAGCTACGCTTAGCAGCGATGGCTCTATCAGGCATATCCACATCATCACATCTAGGACTACTCAGAAATGTCCACACTGTGATTCCTACAATAACAACATCAAAGATTCCGGCAGGAAAAGATCCGTATGGCATGTACCGCAAAGTCGTAAAGCATGCAGGCTTTTGTTTACCCAGAGGAGATATATCTGTAAGGACTGTCACTCCACCTTTATGGAAAATCTCCCATGGCTCCATCCGGGTCTTAACATGACTACAGCTTTATTCGAGGACGCACTACCAGATACCATGAACAATTTATTAACAACAAAAAACTCCCGACATAAGATAAAAATCATATCTTACATCGGGAATCTACCAACATCTTTATTTTTCTGAAATCTTAATGATTCTTACTTTACTGTTTTAACTGATCTGCATTCTTGAATATGGTCTCTTGCTTCATCTGAGGTCATTCCATACCTTTTCGTGAGCTTCTCAATTATCCTGTCCTCCGGAATACCATCTTCTATCTTGTCTTCAATGAAAATCCGTATTCCAACGGTTCTTTCCTCAGCTCTTCCTTCAACTCTCCCTTCAATCCTTCCTTCAGCTTTTCCATCATCATAGATCTTGAATTCCGGCAAATCCAATACCTGTCCACCCATGAAATCACCAACTTTCTCATTTATCTTTTTACGATTTTTTGTGAGATTGTATGCAACTCTGTGTATTAATTTAATAATAACACTAACTGATACTGACGACAAGTTGCCATTATCATTTTCCTTTTTCAGCCTTGCTATAATTCTTTTATATTCATCTATGAGTTGCTCTGTTTTTTCATCACTATCATCTATACTTTTAAGCTTACCCTCATAATTGAAAATATAAAATGGAATCAGCATGTAAAGCTTGTTTTCGAAAATGTCATCAATACTATAATCCCACATTCTAAGAACCGGTATCTCATAAGATGTTTCTTTTCCATCCGGCATTTCCAATTCAATAACTGCAGCTTCAGGAGTATTTCTGGATCTTCTCAATATCAATAGCCCCGAATTTGGAAATCTGAATCTTACCTTGTATCTATCCCCTTCTGAATCTGCCCTGGCAATCTGTGAATCATATTCGAAGATTCGTATCAATATTGATTCATCATAACGGCTGCTTTCGCATTCAAGATGATAACGCTTAACTGCATCTTCATATCTGATTTCAAAGCTTGAATCAGTTATCCTTTTTTCCAAAGATTTATCTTTGTGTTCGATATACTCTTCATTGCGTAACCTGTTAATAACTGCTCCCTTATCATAATTCTCACCGAATATATGATTTACGAATGGAATCAAAAGATCATCACATTTTGTTTCCATTGTTCTGAAAGCATCATCATATGGTGTTGCCGAATCTGGTGTACTGTCTTTCTTTTCTTCTGACATTCATTTACCTCTAATTTCTGCATTTTCTTCGCATTTCCTGCACGTATAAATCAGAGTTGTGAATAGAGCTAAAGAAAAGCACAGGCATTTTCTATTACACAAAGATTACCCTATCGAATCATGGAAAAATTGGCGAACGCCGGAATCTATACATGAATTAAATGCCTGTCCATTATATCATGTTAGGTTTCCGATGTAAAATATGCTTTTTTCAAAGTTCCGTGTACTTTTACTATATTAATAAAAGGCCATGCATTTCCGCATGACCTTTCACTTCCATCATTATCCTCTTATCTATCCAATCTTCTCCACCTGATCCATTCCCAGCTCGATGTCCCTATATTCATTAAACATCATTATCTTTGCTGTCAGGCTCTTTTTACGAAGATTTACTTTTTCAACAACAAATGTATAATCCTCATACATTCCGGTAATATCTCTTACCCTGTCACCGACATGTATGCCTAAGTCGAAATCATACGAAGCATATGATTGGTTTTCTTCACCGTTCAATGCTTCCTCTATCCATGGTATTTTGGGATCATCTTTAGTCCAAAGTCCAAATTTGATCCGTCTTTTCTTTCCGAAGACAGTTGTTTCTACTACCGCCCTTCTCCGTCGAAGTTCGATACTGCTAATATTCTTTGCATATTTTGCAAGAGGTCCGATTAGCTTCTTTATCTTACTGCCATTTGTTATTTCTGCGTAGCTGACGCTCATGATTCCGTTATCCAGTATGCTGCCAAGGAATTCAATATCGGCATCTTCTACAGGTTCAATATATTTATCATCTACCGGGCCTTCAACTCCAAGCATTTTTGAAAATTCTGATATCTGAACTTTTTTTCTTCCCAACATTACAGCTTCCGGAAAATCTGTATTAACAAGGAAATAGCCTGGGAAAAGATTTCTGTAATTTATCTTTATCTTTTCTTTTGTTCTCCTTACATCCTCAAATAACGGAATTAAAAACTCCTTATAACTATCTGAAGGAAGAACCCTCTTCAACTCTTTAACTATCCTGTGTTCATTCCCTGTTCTTGTCTGCATTACGTACCACATAGATTTCCCCCTTATTCCCCAGTTTTCAGCTCGTGATACGTATGCATAGCTTCGCCATACCACATATTTCTATGTGATTTAACACACGCTATGTTCCACACCAGTATACGATCGACAGAGCCGCTTACATACCTTTAGTGCTTCTTGAAAATCACTTTCGATTTATACAAAAATCAAATTCACTGATATCAAATTTCAGTAAATTCTTAACAAATATTTTACACCTATAAATGATAGTTTACAATATAAGTTCGTGATTTTGTACAAAGTACATCTATATTTTCCACCTTAATTACGTCATTTTTAAAATTACTGTATTCAGTCATTACTCACTATCACAGATAAAATCAATCGTCTTTTTCATCGCATCTTTCGCCGCGATCGTCATATACTGGATATGAAAATCGTGGTACATTCCTTCATATATATAGTGCTTAATTTTTCCACCGTCGGCATTTACTTTCTCCACGAAATTTTTCATATCCGGATAAAGTACTTCTTCACTTCCGGAAAACATCAGAATCTCCGGCAATGTTGAAATATCTATATCCATAGGATCAAAAACGATATCACGGGCTGATTTTCTCCAAATCCTAACCGGAACTTTGACCGAATCCAGTATTATAAGAGGATCTTTTTTCTGGTAGAGATCACATTCAGGACAGTTTTTCCTGATGCTGCAGGCCGGTGAATAGACGATTATCCCTCCCGGACCGGAGAGTTCTTTTGATCTGAGATACTGCGGCAGGGTTAAGGCGATGCTTCCTCCTGAGGAATCACCCGATATAATGATATTTTCTGCTTCGGTTTCTTCAAGGATTTTCCGGTAAGCTTCTTCTGCCATCTGATAAGTCATCCATGCTTCAAAAGTCGGGACTTTCGGATATGCAAGCATTGTAACCTTCACCCCTGCTCTTTTCGCGAGAGTTTCCATAAAGCGCAGATGATATTTCGTCGCCTCCTGAAAGAATGCGCCTCCGCAAAAATACATGATATGTTTTTCTGATTTCTTTTCTTTCGGATGAAAAGTATAGCAATAGAAATCCCCTGTCTTAAATGATGTCAGATGTCCATTGACAGGCTCATCTTCAAGTCTGTAAGGCTCCTGTATGCCCTCTAGCTCTTTCATCTTTCTTTCCATTGCTTCTTTTGGTATATGCATTTCATCCTTAAGCATATATATCTTGATTATGGGCGCAGTAAATGCATCCTTTCTTGCAATGGGTATCCTTATGATATGATTTTCAGACATGTTTTCCCCCTGTGTGAAAACGTTTCCCGTTTCACTGTTATATTTTATTTTATCATAAATATTCCTTTTTCCATAACCTATATCCTTATGTACTAAATTTTGTTATAATTAGATTGACACTTTAACGCAATGATGTTATAAATATAAAAACCTATATTCTCAATAGGTATTTGACTCAATTACAGTTAGAGGAGGAAAAAATCTAATGAAAAACAAGTTCGTAAAAAAGTCCTTAAGTCTCGCTCTCGCAGCATCTCTGTCTCTTGCTGCTGTAACAGGCTGCGGAACTGATAGTGGAAACACAGCCGGCAGCAGTTCATCTGCAGCCGCAACAGAAGCTGCTTCATCAGAGGCTCCGGCTGCTGCATCGACCGAGGCTGCTGCAGGTTCAACCGAAGCTGCCGCTCCTGCTCCCGAAACAAATGCAGTTGCTATAGATAAAGCAGCATTTGATGCTCTTATCGCATCCGGTCCCGTTGCTGATGCCGAGGATATCGAAAATAATGAATGGGCTTCAGCCGTAAAGAAATCCGGCAAGCTCAGAGTCGGTGCAGTCCTTACTTCATTCCTTTTCAGCCAGTTAGATGAGACTGACAACGGTGTCAGAGGTTTTGATGCAGGTCTTTATGAGCTTCTCACAAGATATATCTTAGGTGATGAGTCCAAGTACGAAATAACACAGGTTGACTCCAGTACCCGTGAGTCGGTGCTCCAGAACAATCAGGTTGATGCTGTTTTTGCAACTTACTCCATCACAGATGCAAGAGAAGAAGTCATTTCCTTCGCAGGTCCTTACTACACTTCCCAGCAGGCAGTTCTTGTAAAGAAAGGAAATACCGAGATCACAGGCGTTGACTCACTTGCAGGAAAGACCGTTGCAACCCAGTCAGGTTCCACAGGCCCTGATATCCTTGCAGAGTATGCTCCCGAAGCTGATATTCAGGAATTCGAAACCGACCAGGAGGCACGTGCAGCACTTGAACAGGGTCGTGTAGATGCTTATGTTACAGATTACACACTTCTGCTCAGCTCTATTGTAAAAAATCCTGATTCCTACGATATCGCAGGTGATGTATTCGGACCGGAGGATAATTACGGAATAGGTCTTCCTCTCGACTCTGACGGTGTTGAATTTGTCAATGACTTCCTTGAAAAGATCATCGAGGACGGAACCTGGGAAAAGCTCTGGAAGATCAGTCTCGGTGACCGTACAGGAATCGACAAGGCTCCCGAAGCTCCAACAGTAGGCGAATAAAAAGCAGGTGTAAATATGAGTATAAGTGAACTTCTAAGTCAATATGGTGATATGTACTTACAGGCGTTACTCACGACATGGAAGCTCACTTTCTTATCTTTTTTGGCAGCGTTCATTATCGGAATTATTGTCACGGTGATGCGGATAAGTCCCATACGCCCATTAAGATTTTTAGGCGAGCTCTATGTCCACATCTTCCGCAACATTCCCGGTGTGGCGCTGCTGATTTTGTTTGTTTATGCATTTCCGTACCTTAACATGGTCTGGTCTTACTATGTCTGCGTACTGACAGCGACTTCGCTCATTCCTGCTTCCTTCTGTTCGGAATACCTGATGTCGGGAATCAACAGTATCGAATTAGGGCAGATCGAGGCTGCAAGGGCCTTAGGCTTCAGCTTCATGCAGATCATAAATAAGATCATCATTCCACAGGCGCTGTGCTTCAGTGTGCTTCCTCTTACCAATCTTGCGGTTGCGACCATGCTCACCACCGCACTTGCGTCACAGGTTCCCCTGAAGCCCACAGACCTTACCGGTATCGTATCTTATATCAATACCCACGCAGTCGGGGGCATAACAGCCTTCGTTATATCAGCATTTCTTTATCTGCTCACTGCT
>CAJORC010000237.1 GCA_905236615.1 uncultured Lachnospiraceae bacterium | reverse complement strand
TGCCAGCCATCAACCGCAGGGTCTATTTCTGTTTTCGCCACCACATGACCATCTTTTTTTATGCGTACTTCACACTTACGTCCGTTTCTGACCGGAGTACAGTCTGCATTAACATGTGCAGAAAAAACATACGAAGCTTTTCCCTTGTCAAATCCGGGTGTTATGGAAAAGATTTTCTTCTTATCAGTTTCACCTTCTATGACAAAATACTTTTTTCCTTCAACGCTTTCCCCTTTACGGTCTTCGCTATACCCGCTTCTTTTCCCGTTATCATTGTCAAACTCCCAGCCTTCAGGATATGACTTCCCCCGTTCAAATCCGGCATTTTCAATGATATTATACTGTGACGCGGTGTCGTTCTCTTCAAGCTGGGCGCAGTCCCAGTAAGCAGTACCACCCTCGCCTTCAAAAACAAACCGGAGCTCCGCCTTATCGGATGTTGCCCTGAATGTTCTTGTAAGTCTCCGCCATCCATTTGATATTTCTTACGGCGTATTTGTTCTTACATTTCCCCCTTCAACAATATTTGAACCATCTTCATTCGATAATATACTGTCATCCCCGGGGTTTTCTGCGTCATAACCGTCATAGTCATCATCTCCTGATTCATCATCGTCTTCATCATCTTCTTCGCCATCACCTTCATCCCAGTTATCAGAGCCTTCAGGTTCATATTCCACAACTTCTCTTCCATTCGAGAAAACTTTCAAAGCTGCAGATGCGTTTCTTATGTCAGTTGTTTTGACATATACGGATGCAGTGTATATATTTCCACTCTTAAGTCCGTCAGCAGTCTGGGAAATATACACCGCATTATCCCTTTTTTCAAAGATATTCAGATATATGCTCGCCGCGTACTTTCCAGTTCTGCGATACAATTTACCGGGATCTTCATGGAGTTTTATAACTGCCTTACTATCAGAATCACCACATTTACTCCATGCATCCGAATCATCTTCAAACCCGGAATTTCGCAGCAGGTTTATAGCGGCTTTTCCACTCTGGGCAGCCTCACTCAGCTTATTTGCAGTATTTTCATTGCTTTCTTTTTCATCTTCGCTTTTATCTTCTTTATCCACATATGAATACGAACCTGCACCTATAACCTTATTGGTTCCTGCAAGTCTTGAAGTTATGCTCAGGGTTCTTCCATTATTGTCAAAACAGTAAACGTTTTTGATATCATCCGATTTTCCCTCGTCACTGAGCGTTATATTCTTCCTGCGTCTTTTATTAACAGTTTTTTTCTTTTTTGACTTTTTCCGGTCACTGTCAAGTCTGTCATTTTTTCCACTGAAGGTAAATACTGTTTCATTGCTGTCCGTCACTTCAATAAGAAATGCCTGTCCTGCTACCGGTTTTTTTACCTTCTTTTCCCTACCGGTTCCATCATTCATCCAGGGAAGTATTGAACTGTCCGTATTTGAGCCCTTAGTCTTTGCTCCGAATTCCACATATACACATTCCTCTGCCTTTCTGACAGCTTCCCCGTTTTCGGCATATTCATATTTAATGGCTCTCCCGGTCTCATCCGCAGCTTCTGTGAGCCTGTTCCTGTCATCATATTTATATGATGACATTCTTCCATCTGTATGACTTATCCTTATCAGATTTCCCTTATCATCATAAAGGAATTCGGTCTTTGCCTTTCCGTCCGCTGCACCTGCAGGATCAGTTACAGAAATAAGCTTTCCGGCATCATCATAATTGAAATTACTCACATCACCTGAAGGATCTTTAATCTCTGAAATATAAGACTCAGCCGGTATAAGAGACGAATCACAGTTTATGATCTCATCAAGACTCTTATAAATCTTCTTCCAGTTTTTGAGCCCTGTTCCGCCCGCTTTTCTTTCAAGTTCTTCGACAACGGTCTGCATTTCATCTGCAAGTTTGCGGCTATGGCTGAATAACGTGTATTCCCTGCAATATCTCTCAGCAGCTGTAAGGCATGCTGCCGCTCCTTCAGAAGGTTAACTGCTTTTTTCAGCTTTTTCTATTTCAGTTTTCAAAGAACCCAGACTCTTTAATTCTTCAGATGCCTTTTCTTTTCCTGTTTCTTTTCTTGAATACTCAATCCCGTTATATTCGCCTTTTGTTTCCTTTTCCTTTTTAGTTCCGATAATGATGATGCCTCCTCCATCATCACTGCCACCGCCAAGATCCGCATCATATTTGCTGTCTCTGACAAGACCAAGATATCCATTCCTGTCAAAATACATGAACAGCGTACCCGCCCTGTTTGTTATCATAAGCGGATATTTATCCTTGAAATCCTTTTCAGATACAGGTACAACAAAGAGCCCCAGACCATCTTCATCCTGGGCAGTGCAGTAAGTCTCACCTTTTTGCCTTATTCTCTTTGCGGTTTTCTTTTTTCCATCCAAATAATATATAACGGATTTTTTCTCTTTAAAATAGTGCTCCGTTCCATCACTGTCAGTATATACATATGGGTATTTATTTATATCAGCATAACCTGAAGGAATTTTTAAGGTCGATTCTGTTGAAAGTATCCAGCCGTTTCCATACCTTCCTGTATCTTTACTTTCATAATCCTGGCTGTAAGCATGCTGTACTGTAACTGGCATCCTTATTCCCGAACTCGAAGCATCCTCATGTACAAACGTCAGCTTTCCGGTATAATCATTTATACTTCCTGTTCCTGCATTTCCGGCGGTCTGACAATGTGTACTCCAATAGTTTTCGATGCCTGTAAAATTCTTATATGTGACTTCTAAAAATACACCACCTTTATGAATAAGATTCACAAATTTTACAGCATCACTGCATTCTTTTTCGTCCTCTATGGCAAACATAAGGCAGTTACTTGCTTCATCATCCAGGTACCATTTCTTTGCCGCTTTTGTTATATCAAGAGTACCATTATCATTTCCGCAGAAATCAACAGCCTTAACGTTAGTTATATCTTTTCCGAAGGGTTGGTTTTTCCATGTCAGTTTTTCAAGGTTATCAAGATTTTTACCTTCCGCATAGTAGGCAATGAGTTTTTTCTTTGTCGTTCCGCTTACATCCAGATTCAGTTCTGCCTTTGTTAGCACGGCACCCTTAGGAATAACCGGCATATTCAGCTTCATATATCCCCTGCTCTTTACACCGTTTTTCACCCCTGCGGATAATAATGCCCCTTCTGTCAGTGCTCCCTTCTCAGATACCTGCTTATAACTGCACAGTTTTGAAATATCCTTTGTCC
>CAJORC010000236.1 GCA_905236615.1 uncultured Lachnospiraceae bacterium | reverse complement strand
TGACTAAATGTTGCCGGATGTCCGTTTTTGTAACGCCGTTGCTCAAAGCTGACGCTTTGGCATCCGGCGACAAAAAAGGCTCCATAACTATATCCAATTCATTAATTTGGAAAAAACTGCCGAGCAGCAGCTCTTCGAAATGACAGGTGAGAGTATAACACAGTATTTTTTTAGATGTCAATAGCTTTTTCGATTTTTTGTATTATGTATACAAATTTATGCAATCAGTTTTTCGGCATTTTCTTATCTAAACCATTGAGAGGCTGATTTTTTTGTGTTATTCTTCGTAAAAAGACGTTAAAACGGAGGTGAATATAAAAATGGTAACCATAGACGAGATAAGCAGTGTGGCAAAAGAAGCGGGCGAAATAATGAGATCTGCAGTTAACAAGAGAAGGATAGAAAAATCGGGACATGCCAATTTCTGTACGGAAACTGATGAGAAAATCCAGAAATTCCTTATAGAAAAACTGGCTCTCCTTATCCCAGATGCTTCATTTCTTGGAGAAGAAGACGGACAGGATGTTTTTTCAGAGAAAATGAGCCACGGATTCTGCTTCGTTATCGATCCGATAGACGGAACCTCTAATTTTGTTTACGGATACAGACCTTCAGTCGTTTCAATAGGACTCTTAAAAGACGGAAAACCTTTCATGGCAGTTATATGCAATCCTTTTGACGATATGACTTTCACTGCCGAAGCGGGAAAAGGTGCCTTCATGAACGGTGAAAAGATCCTGTCTTCCGACGCTCCGCTCTCTGACTCTCTTGCGCTTTTCGGAACCTCGCCCTACTATCCCGAGCTTCACGACAGGAGTTTCAAGACCGCACGGGATCTCCTTCCCTTATGTGTTGATTTGAGAAGATCAGGTACGGCTGCATGGGATTTATGCTGTGTTGCAATGGGAAGATGCGGTCTTTTCTTCGAACTCAAATTACAGTTATGGGATTATGCGGCAGGCGCCCTCATCGCTGAAGAAGCAGGCTGCCGCGTTAGCGATACGGATGGAAACCCTCTTTCCTACAAGGGTTACTCTTCCGTAATATGTCTTTCAAGAGGTATCGAAAATATACCGGACTGCTTCAGGCATTAATCCTGTTCTTTAAAAAGCTCAACGCCGGTCTTAAGACGCTTTAATCCATCCTCGACAAATGATGCGGGACACGCAAGGTTCATTCGGAGAAATCCCTGGCCTGCTTTTCCGTAAATCTCTCCGGTACTTAGAAACAGTCCTGTTTTTTTACGGAGAAATTTCGCAAATCCCGCACCATTGCCGGGAAGTCCTCTCAGATCTATCCAGAGAAGATAGGTTGCATGATCGTACAATGCCCTTATACCGTCAATATTGTTATTTATGAAATCGGCGGCAGTATGCTTGTTTTTGTCAACGTATTCATTCAGTTCATCAAGCCATTCTTCCCCTTCATTCAAAGCAGCAATAGTTGCGGCAGTCGCAAACACGTTAGGCTCTGCAACTTCATCCGTATTGAGCCCGCGCCATACTTTATGCCGGATACTTTTGTTTTCCGCAAAAACCGCTGCCGACTGTAAGCCTGCTATATTAAATGCCTTGCTTGCACTTATGCAGGTAACGCTGATCTCACTCGCGGTATCCGATACGCTTGCAAACGGAATATATTCGTGCCCCGGTGCAACGATATCACAATGGATTTCATCGGCAACAACCCTGACATCATACTTCTTACAGAGATCAGCTATTTTTATAAGTTCATCTCTTGTCCATATCCTTCCGCCCGGATTCTGGGGATTGCAGAGCAGCATAAGGGACGTCTGCGGATCAGACAGATCCTTCTCAAGCTGTTCAAAATCTATCTCGTAACGGCCGTCTTTAAGTATGAGAGGACTTTCTAACGGCACCCTTCCGTTATTCCTTATTGAATTGAAAAATATATTATAGACCGGTGTCTGAATAAGCACCTTTTCAGCCGGAGTCGTAAGCTTCCTGATGATCGATGAAAGTGCAGGAATTACCCCTGTGGCAAAGATAAGCCATTCTTTCTTTATCTCGAAATCATGCCTTCTCTTCCACCAGTCAATATATGCCGCATACCATTCATCCGGGATATAACTGTATCCAAATACCCCGTTTTTTAATCTTTTTTCCAAAGCGGAAATGATCGCAGGTGCAGCCTCGAAATCCATATCCGCAACCCACATAGGCAGCTCGTTTGCAGACACATTCCATTTCTCGGAATTTGTACCGCTCCTGTCTGTAATTTTATCGAAATCGTATTTCATATTCTCCCTACTCCTTAATCTTCAGCTCTGTCTCATGCCCCTGTCCGGATGTCAGCTCGACATCTTCCGAAGATACTGTTCTGAAGGATTTACCTGAACGGCATTTTATCTCTGTCTTTGAAGGATCAGTCCTTTCTTTATCCATGATGACAACCCCTATTTCATCTGCCGTAATAGCACCCGACAAAGGATTGATAATGCTGTCGATCTTTCCGTTAACATCAATATCAACAGTCGAATATTCAAATGCAAGTGTTGTATTTATAAGGCTGCAGTTCTTTATTACAAGATTATCTATATAACAGAAGCCCTGCAGACTCTCAATCATACAGTTCACAAAAGTGAGGTTCTTTGAATTCCAGCCAAGGTATTCCCCACAGATATAAGAATCGTAAACAGTAACATTTTCCGTATTCCAGAAACTGTCTTTTGAAAGAAGACGCGAGTTGCGTACTTCCACGTTCTTAGCTCCGTCAAAGCAATAATTTCCATAAAGATCAAGTCCGTCTGCTTTAATGTTTTCACTGTCCTTGGCAAAATAATCACCGCTGGCCACAACCTTTTCCAAAGTTATGTTTTTACAGGTCCAGAGTGTTTCCTGCGCATGAGGCATGGAAACATTTTTCAAATGAACCCCGTCGCAGCGCCTGAACTCTTTCGGTGCTTCTATCATCGTATTTTCAAGAGAAATATTTTTACCATACCAGAGACCCGACCGCGACATTTCAAAAAAGCTGCTGTCCTTCAGATTTATATTTTCTGCATACCAGAGAGGATATTTCCACCTGAAACTCGATTTCAGCAGATCTATATTCTTTGAATGCTTTAAAGGTGACTCTCCATCGTCAAAAACAGCTCTCTCTATATTCAGATTTTCAGCGCGGTATAATGCACGCTCACCTGTGAATCTTTCATCGCTATATTTCTTCATATGAAAAAAATTCCTTTCTTTAAACTATACAACTACTATACTCCTTAGAGTCGACTCCAAGTCAATAACTTTATACTTTTTTCATGATCTTAATATCGAACAAGAAATCTGTATTTTGATAAATTGACGAAGCAGACATATCAGGCGTAAAATCAGTCTACAACAGCTTATGTATTGCAGAGAGACATCAATGTGTGGAGGTATATAGAAAAGATGTTTCTCAAATTAAAAAAGGGATTGGTAACTGCTTTTGTACTGGGATTCGCACTGACTAACACAGTCGCAGTTACGCAAACCGAAGCTGCAAGCAAAACTCTTGTTTCAAATGGCTGGTACTATATCAAAAACATATACAGCCAGAAATATGTAGAAGTAGCTGACGGCAAAGATAAGAACGGGGCTAATGTTCAACAATATCAGGGTAATGGAAATTCCTGTCAGAAATGGTATGTCAAGAATCTAGGAAACAATTATATAACTCTTAAAAGCGGACTTGACAGCGGCAGGATGATGGATGTCACAAACGGTGGAAAAGAGAACGGAACAAATATTCAGATCTATGATGCTAACGGTCTTGATACCCAGATCTTCAAAGTAAAGAAAAGATCTGACGGAGTATTCAGCCTTACCGCAAAATCAACAGGCGACAAGCTTGCACTTGATGTTTACGGCTGGTCAAAGGATAACGGCGGCAATATCAACCTCTGGAAAGCAAGCAAGGATGCATGTCAGCAGTTCAAATTCGAGGCTGTAAATTCAGACAGTTCCAATGACAAGTCAAATGATAAATCAAACGACAAGTCAAATGACAAGTCCGGCGAAAAGACCGAAACTCCCGCAATAACCGGTTCAAGCATCGAAGTAAAATCAGGCGGTACTTCTCTGGCAACTGCTATTAGCAAAGCAAAATCAGGAACTACGATCGTTATAAACGGAACTGTTAAATCAGGTGCCGTTAAGGTTCCTGCAGGCGTTAATATTTCCGGAAAAAACAACGCAGTTATCGATTTCTCATCAACATCCGGAAGTAATGGACGCGGATTAACCTTTGAAGGAAACGGAAGCAAGGTTACAGATATTACAGTAAAAAATGCTTCCGATAACGGAGTCTACATTACAGGCTCAAATAATACGTTCACCAATGTAACTTCCTGCTACAACAAGGATGCAGGTTTCCAGGTATGCAACGGCGGCGCTTACAACAAGTTTTACAGTTGTACCTCTCACCACAATGCAGATGATAAAGGTGAGAACGCTGACGGATTTGCAAACAAACTTCATTCAGGCGTAGGCAACTATTACGAAGACTGTGTTGCCGAGTATAACAGTGATGACGGCTGGGACTGCTATGCAGCCCACGGTGCCGTAACATTAGTAAACTGCCACGCTAATTACAACGGATACTGCAATGGCATTTACGGTGACGGAAACGGATTCAAAATGGGCGGTGTTGACAACAAGACATCTGGCAAGGCAGCTCACCTTGACCCGCTCGCCCACTCACTGACCGGATGTGTTGCTTTAGGAAACTATGCAAGCGGCTTTGACCGTAACAACCAGAACGGTGTCGTTACCATGAAAAACTGCACCGCTGACTCAAACAAGAAGAATAACTTCAACTGGCCGCTCAAGGGTAAACCTTCAGCACTCGGTTATGAGGTTACATTCGGCAAGGCACAGATCATCAGCTGCACTTCCAAAAACGGAAAGAACAATATATCTGGTGCAGTCCTTTCAGGAACCTGTAAAGGTTTTTAATTCATAAGCGAATTGTAAAATATGTCGTCTCTGCAATACAAAAGATGCCGGGAACCGCTTAGCGCAAACATAAAGCGGTCCCTGACATCATTTTAATTCTTATGATCAGTACCCAATCAGTAATCATCGGTAAAATGGTGAACTATCCCATCTTTTTTATATGCAATAACCGTATCCAGATTTACATTTTCAACACTGTGGAAAATATTACTCTCAATAAAAGGATTGGTCTTTTTCAATTCCGCGATGATCTTCTTGGTCTCCATCCTCTTTGAAACTGAAACCCCGTCGTCCCTGCATGAAGAGCATGTATCCGTAAAATGACATGCACACTGTATAAAATGCAGATGATTGTAATCCCTCCAGTGCATTATGTCGTCTTCCCTTATCAGATACAT
>CAJORC010000235.1 GCA_905236615.1 uncultured Lachnospiraceae bacterium | reverse complement strand
ATTCACGGAAAGCTTCCGCAGAAGAAACTGGTACGTGAGGCAGCACACGGATATTCTTCATACGGAAATCAGATAGGTCTTGCAACAGGTTATGTGCATGAGATCTATCATCCTAACTATGCAGCAAAGCGCATGGAGATTGGTGCGGTAATGGCAGCGGCACCTCAGGAAAACGTTATCAGGGAGCATGCGGAACCCGGTGATATTGTAATCCTTCTCGGCGGAAGAACGGGACGTGACGGTATAGGCGGAGCAACAGGTTCATCAAAGGTGCATACCACAGAATCTATCGAAGTATGCGGGGCTGAGGTTCAGAAGGGAAATGCTCCTACAGAAAGAAAGCTGCAGAGACTTTTCAGAAGAAAGGAAGTCAGCCTTCTTATAAAGGTCTGCAACGATTTCGGTGCAGGCGGAGTTTCGGTTGCTGTTGGTGAGCTTGCTGACGGTCTTGATATCAACCTTGACAAGGTTACGAAAAAGTATGCCGGACTTGACGGAACGGAACTTGCGATTTCCGAGTCCCAGGAGAGAATGGCAGTAGTTGTTGCAAAGAAGAACGTTAAGCAGTTCCTTAAATATGCCGCTGAGGAAAATCTTGAGGCAACAGAAGTTGCTGTTGTAACAAAAGAGCCCAGACTTGTTCTGAACTGGAGAGGAAAGAAGATCGTTGATCTGAGCCGCGCATTCCTCAATACTAACGGTGCGCATCAGGAAACTGTTGCTGAAATAGTTCCTCCTTCAGAAAAAGATGCATATTTTGATGAAAAGATAGAGATAAAGGATGAGAAAAAGGCATGGCTTGATACTCTTGCCGATCTGAACGAGTGCTCACAGAAGGGACTTGTTGAAATGTTTGACTCATCCATCGGTGCAGGTACGGTACTTATGCCTTACGGCGGAAGATATCAGAGCACACCGATCCAGACAATGGTTGCAAAGCTTCCGGTCTATAAGGGAAAGACAGATGTCTGCACCATGATGAGTTATGGATTTGATCCGTATATCTCAAGCTGGTCGCCTTTCCACGGTGCAGTTTATGCTGTAACGGAGTCGATTGCAAAGATTGTTGCTGCCGGCGGAAATATGAAGAATATCCACTTCACTTTCCAGGAGTATTTCCAGAGAATGACCGAGGATTCAAAGGGATGGGGAATCCCGCTTTCAGCACTTCTCGGTGCATTTGAGGCACAGATGAAATACGGCCTTGCTTCTATCGGCGGCAAGGATTCAATGTCCGGAACCTTTGAAAATATCAATGTTCCGCCGACACTGGTCTCATTTGCGGTTGATGTTTCGAATGTAAAGGATGTACTTACACCGGAGTTTAAGCTTCCGGGCAATGCGATCGTTAAATTCACGATACCGGTTGATGAATATGATCTTCCCATATATGACGGAGTTGCTGATCTTTATTCAAAACTTCATGATGCAATAAAGAAGGGCATAATCATTTCGGCTTATGCCCTGGATGAGAAGGGTATTGCTCCCGCTGTGGCAAAGATGGCATTCGGTAACCACATGGGTGTTGAGATTTCGGACGGAATACCGGCAGAGAAGCTTTTCCTTTCCGAGACAGGAAATATCATAGCGGAAGTACCTGATGTGATCGAACTTCTTGAGATCGGTGCGCCTTATGAGATAATCGGTGAACTCAGATCCGACGGAAAACTTCGTCACGGCGATTTTGAGATCGATCTTGATGAACTTGAAAAGGCTTATGACTCAACCCTTGAAAAGGTCTTCCCTACAAAGTCGACTGACAGGGATGAGCAGATTTCATGCCCGCTCTACAACGAGGCAAGGATCTATGTCTGCAAGAATAAGGTTGCAAAGCCGAAGGTATTTATACCCGTATTCCCGGGTACAAACTGCGAATACGATACAGAGAGGGCTTTCTGGAAAGCAGGAGCGGATACTGAGGTAAAGGTTTTCTCAACCTTAAGCCCCGAAGCTATCGTGGACTCTGTAGAAGCATTCACAAAGGGAATAAATGATGCACAGATCGTTATGTTCCCGGGCGGTTTCTCAGCAGGTGATGAACCGGATGGATCGGCAAAATTCTTTGCTACGGCATTCAGAGATGCAAAGATCAAAGAAGCAATGATGGATCTCTTAAATAAGAGGGATGGACTTGTACTCGGTATCTGCAACGGATTCCAGGCTCTGATAAAGCTGGGACTCCTGCCTTACGGAGAAATCATAGATGCACAGAAAGATGACAGCCCGACGCTTACGTTCAACACGATAAACCGTCATATCTCAAAGATGGTTTATACAAAAGTTGTTTCAAATAAATCGCCATGGCTTTCGTCAGCTGCACTTGGAAGCGTTTATGTAAATCCGGCATCACACGGCGAAGGAAGATTCGTGGCAACCGGAGAATGGCTTGATAAACTCATAGAGAACGGTCAGGTGGCAACCCAGTACTGTGATCCGGACGGTAAGATCTTTATGGATGAGAAGTGGAATGTAAACGGATCATTCAATGCGATCGAAGGAATTACAAGCGCAGACGGAAGAGTCTTCGGTAAGATGGCACATGCAGAGCGCCGTGCCGAATACACCAACGTAAACATCTACGGCGAACAGAATATGAATATATTCGAGTCGGGAGTCAATTACTTTAAGTAAAGTCCGCGTTCAATACAATGCGCGCAGCCATGCGTGGGACTTTATTAAAGATTATAGAATAAGATTAGGAGAGTTATAATGCAGGCATTTTTGATACTTGAGGACGGAATGGTATTTAAAGGGGTATCAATAGGCTCAACGAAAGAGATCGTGAGCGAGATAGTATTCAATACGTCTATGACAGGATACCTTGAAGTCCTCACGGACCCGTCCTATGCGGGACAGGCAGTGTGCATGACTTACCCGCTTATTGGAAATTATGGAATATGTCATGATGATATGGAATCCCTGAAAGGCTGGCCGGACGGTTTTATCGTCCGGGAGCTTTCAAGGAGAGAGAGCAATTTCAGATCGGATTCAACGATCCAGGATTTCCTCAGCAAAAATGACATACCGGGTATAGCGGGAATAGATACGAGAGCTTTGACAAAGATCCTTCGTGAAAAAGGAACCATGAACGGAATGATAACGACAGATGAGAATTACCGTTCAAGAATGGAAGAGATACAGGAGAAGCTCAAGGCTTATAAGACAGGTGACGTTGTTTCAAAAGTCAGCTGTGAATACCGTTATGAGTTTGAACCGTCAAGAAGCATGGATGAGAACGGTATCGATGCAGGAAAAGTTATAGCTAAAGGTTCTATAACGGAAAAGCCGGTAGTTGCCGAGAGAGTACCAAACTATATAAAAGAGCTTAACGGAAGTGGACTCAGGGTAGCGATAATAGATGTCGGAATGAAAAAAGACATCGCACTTAACCTTGCAAGAAGGGGATGTGCTGTTACGGTATTCCCTTCAAATACAAAGGCTGAAGAGATAATAGCTTTAAGGCCCGACGGAATCATGATCTCAAACGGACCGGGTGATCCGAAGGACTGCCCTGAAGTTATCGAGGAGATCAGAAAGCTTTATAATACGGATATCCCGATATTTGCTATCTGTCTCGGACATCAGCTTATGGCACTTGCTGTAGGTGCTGATACTCATAAATTAAAATACGGTCATCGCGGTGCAAATCACCCCGTTAAAGACCTTGAGACAGGAAGAGTTTATATATCTTCGCAGAACCACGGATATGTGGTTGATGCCGAGCGCATGGACAGCAGCGTTGCGGTGCCTGCATTTATAAATGTAAATGACGGAACAAACGAAGGTATGAAATATGTTAATAAGAATATCTTCACGGTACAGTTCCACCCGGAGGCATGCGCAGGTCCCATGGATACCGCATATCTCTTTGACAGATTTATAGAAATGATGAAAACCAGCAGAAAGGACAGATTTTAACAATGCCAAAGAACAGTGAAATCCGTAAGGTCTTAGTTATCGGATCCGGACCGATCGTAATAGGTCAGGCAGCAGAGTTTGATTACGCCGGAACTCAGGCCTGCCGCTCCCTTAAGGAAGAGGGTGTTGAAGTCTGTCTCGTAAACTCCAATCCGGCAACTATCATGACGGATAAAGAGATCGCAGATGAGGTTTATATTGAGCCCCTTACAGCGAAGATGCTCAGAGAGATTATCATAAAGGAGAAACCCGACAGCATTCTGCCTACACTCGGAGGACAGGCAGGTCTTAACCTTGGAATGGAACTTGCAGAGTCAGGTTTCTTAGAAGAGCATGGTGTAAAACTTATCGGAACAACCGCAGCTACTATCAAGAAGGCTGAGGACAGGCTTGAATTTAAAGAAACAATGGAAAAGATCGGCGAGCCTGTTGCCCCTTCACTTGTAGTTGAAAATGTAGAGGACGGAGTTGAGTTTACCAGAAAGATCGGTTACCCCGTAGTATTGAGACCGGCTTATACACTGGGAGGTTCCGGCGGCGGAATTGCCAATAATGAGGCAGAACTCAGAGAAATCCTTGAAAACGGTATCAGACTTTCAAGAGTTGGTCAGGTACTAGTTGAGCGCTGCATTTCAGGCTGGAAGGAAATCGAGTATGAGGTAATGCGTGATGCTGCAGGCAATAAGATCACGGTCTGCAACATGGAGAACATCGATCCTGTCGGTGTGCATACCGGTGACTCAATAGTAGTAGCGCCGAGCCAGACCTTATCGGATAAAGAATATCAGATGCTCAGAAGCTCTGCGCTCAATATTATAGAAGAACTTAAGATAACAGGCGGATGTAATGTGCAGTTTGCGCTTCATCCCAATTCATTCGAGTACTGTGTAATCGAAGTTAACCCCAGAGTTTCGCGTTCATCTGCTCTTGCCTCAAAGGCAACGGGGTACCCGATAGCGAAGGTTGCTGCGAAGATAGCACTTGGATATAATCTTGATGAAATTAAAAATGCGATCACAAAGAAGACCTGTGCATGTTTTGAGCCTGCACTGGACTACTGTGTTGTAAAGATACCGAGACTGCCTTTCGATAAATTCATTACCGCAAAGCGTACACTCACAACCCAGATGAAAGCAACGGGTGAAGTAATGGCACTGGGCAACTGCTTTGAAGCAGCGCTCATGAAGGCTATACGTTCGCTTGAACAGCATGTGGACTGTCTTTTAAGTTATGACTTTTCGTCACTTTCGGAAGAACAGCTTCTTAAACGTCTTGAAGTAGTTGATGATCAGAGAATTTATGTTATCGCTGAAGCAGTAAGAAGAGGAATCAGCTATAAAGAGATTCATGAGATAACCAAGGTTGACCTCTGGTTTATCGATAAGATCGCCATTCTGACAGAGATGGAAAAAGAGCTTCAGAAGGATGAGCTTGATGTCGAGACTCTGAGAGAAGCCAAGAGGCTTGGTTTCACTGATGAAGTTATAGGAAGACTTAACGGCAAGTCAATTAATGAAATAAGGGCAATGAGAGTCACAAATGATATCGTTGCTTCATTTAAGATGGTTGATACCTGTGCTGCCGAATTTGCTGCTTCGACACCTTACTTCTATTCTGTTTACGGAGGAGAGGACGAGAGTGGAGAACTTGCTTCTACAGGAAAGAAGAAGATCCTTGTCCTGGGTTCGGGTCCTATCAGGATCGGTCAGGGTATCGAATTTGACTTCTGTTCAGTTCATGCTACATGGGCATTTTCGAAAGCCGGATACGAGACTATCATTATAAATAACAACCCGGAGACGGTTTCGACAGACTTTGATATTGCCGATAAGCTTTATTTTGAGCCGCTGACACCGGAAGATGTTGCGAATATCGTAAATGTGGAAAATCCCGACGGCGCTGTCGTTCAGTTCGGCGGACAGACTGCTATAAAGCTTACCGAAGCACTTATGCAGATGGGAGTTCCGATCTTCGGAACAAGTGCTGAGAATGTAGACAAGGCTGAGGACAGAGAGCTCTTCGATGAAGTGCTTGCGGCAACGGGAATCAAACGTCCTGCAGGTCATACTGTTTATACCGCAGAGGAAGCGATCAGGGCAGCCAATGATCTGGGTTATCCTGTTCTTGTACGTCCTTCCTATGTCCTTGGCGGTCAGGGAATGAGGATCGCATTTAATGATGATGAGATCCGTGAATTTATCGGTATAATCAACAGAATCGCACAGGATCACCCGATACTTGTAGATAAATATATGATGGGTAAGGAAATAGAGGTCGATGCCGTATGCGACGGAACGGATATCCTTATTCCCGGTATCATGGAGCATATCGAGAGAGCAGGAATCCATTCGGGAGACTCGATTTCGGTATATCCTGCAAAATCTATCTCTGACAGTGTAAAGGCAACTATTGCAGAGTACACAAAGAGACTTGCGCGTGCCTTAAATGTTGTCGGAATGATAAATATACAGTTTATTGCTATGGGCGAGGAAGTTTACTGTATCGAGGTAAATCCCCGTTCTTCGAGAACTGTTCCTTATATCAGCAAGGTAACGGGTATTCCGATCGTTGATATCGCAACAAGAGCTATTCTCGGTGAGTCCATAAGGTCTCTCGGATATGAGCCGGGACTTCAGCCTGAAGCTGATTATTATGCGATCAAGATGCCGGTATTCTCATTTGAGAAGATCTATGGTGCTGAAATAAGCTTAGGTCCTGAGATGAAGTCAACGGGAGAATGTCTCGGAATTTCAACGGACTACAACGAGGCTCTTTATAAGGCCTTCCTCGGAGCGGGAATCAAGCTTCCTAAATATAAGCAGGTAATCATAACCGTTAAGGATACGGATAAGAGCGAGGTTGTGGATATCGCAAAGCGCTTTGACAGACTTGGATACACGATCTATGCAACACGTTCCACAGCTAAGGTAATCGGTGAAAACGGTGTTCCGGTACGTCGTGTAAATAAGCTTTCACAGGAAAGCCCGACGGTAATGGATCTTATCCTGGGACACAGGATCGATCTTATAATCGATACGCCTACTCAGGGATTTGATAAGAGACGTGATGGTTTCATGATAAGACGTACTGCCATCGAAACAGGAGTAAATGTATTTACTTCTATAGATACGGCATCAGCTCTCCTTACAAGTATGGAGAATGAGAAAGCTAATTTATTCCCTCTGCCGATAGATATAGCTAAGGTAGCAAGAAGAGGAAATGCGTGAAATCTGTGAATAAAAGAAATTACAGCAGAGAACTTGAGAGTTTAATTGAAGAGTTAAAAAAGACGGAGCAAAAGCCAAAGCTTTTGCTCCATGTCTGCTGTGCGCCTTGTTCAAGCTACTGCCTTGAATATCTTGAACCGTATTTTGAGATAACGGTGTTTTTTTACAACCCGAATATGGACTCGGCGGAAGAGTACGGCAGGCGCGCAAAGGAACTTAGAAAATTTATAGAAAGATCAGGAAGTAAGGCAGAGATCATCATAAAAGAATTTGACCCAAGACCCTTTTATGAAATCGCGAGAGGACTTGAAGAAGTGCCGGAGGGCGGAGAACGCTGCTTTAAGTGTTATGAGCTCAGAATGAAAGAGGCGGCGCGGTTTGCGGCAGAACATGATTACGATTATTTTACGACTACGCTTTCCATAAGTCCTTTGAAGAACTCTGCCAAAATAAACGATATAGGTGAGATGCTGTCATGCATTTACGGTGTAAAGCATCTTCCTTCGGATTTTAAGAAAAAAGATGGATATAAGCGCTCCGTTGAGCTTTCAAAGGAGTATAATCTATATAGACAGAATTATTGCGGCTGTATTTATTCCAGACAGGATGAAACAGCGTGAAGAATTTGGAGATTATTAGAAATGCAGAATTTAATCGATGTATTGACTGCTGAAGTCAGTAAGGCTTTTGAAGCGGCAGGCTTTGACAGGGAACTTGGAAAAGTGGGACTGTCCAACAGACCTGACCTGTGTGAATTTCAGTGTAACGGTGCAATGGCAGGAGCGAAGAAGCTCCATAAAAATCCTTTTGACATTGCCGAAGCTGTTGCAAAGGAGCTTGAGTCTTCAGAACTTTTTTCGTCAGTTGAAGCAGTAAGACCGGGATTTCTGAATATGAAGATCAATCCTTCATTTCTTGCCGGATATTTAGCTGAAATGGATGATGGTGACAGACTCGGACTTGATGAAGCAGGAAAAAAGCGCAAGATAGTTATAGATTACGGCGGACCAAATGTGGCAAAACCTCTTCATATCGGACACCTTCGCTCAGCCATTATCGGAGAGAGCGTAAAGAGACTTGCCAGACTTATGGGACATGAGGTTATATCTGATGTCCATCTGGGTGACTGGGGTCTTCAGATGGGACTTATAATTACAGAGCTCAAAGAAAGAAAACCGGATCTTCCGTATTTTGATGAGAGCTTTGAGGGTGATTATCCGGAAGAAGCACCGTTCACGCTTGCAGAACTTGAAGAAATATATCCTACCGCATCCGCAAAGTCCAAAGAAGATGAGGACTTTAAGAATGCAGCAATGGATGCGACTTATAAGCTTCAGCACGGTGATAGAGGTTACAGGGCTATCTGGAAGCACATAATAAGCATTTCGGTTGCCGACCTTAAGAAGAATTATGAAAAACTAAGCGTTGATTTCGACCTTTGGAAAGGTGAAGCGGATGCAGACCCTTACATACCTGATATGGTAGAGAAGATGAAGAAGGACGGCTTCGCTTATGAGAGTCAGGGAGCTCTGGTAGTTGACGTTTCGGAGGAGTCTGATTCGAAGGAAGTTCCTCCCTGCATGATACTTAAATCTGACGGTGCGGCACTTTATACTACGACCGATCTTGCAACTCTTGTACAGAGAGAGCAGGATTTTAATCCCGATCAGGTTATTTATGTCGTTGATAAGAGACAGTCACTCCATTTTGTGCAGGTATTCAGATGCGCAAAGAAAACAGGTATCGTTCCGGAAGAGACGAAGCTTGATTTCCTTGGCTTCGGTACGATGAACGGAAAGGATGGAAAACCTTTCAAAACACGGGCGGGCGGAGTTATGAGACTTGAGAATCTTATTTCTGACGTTAACGAGGAAATGCTTAAGAAGATGTCAGAAAGTGATACTATAAATCTTTCGGAAGAAGAGGCTAAGGAGACTGCAAGGATCGTTGCGCTCAGTGCGATCAAATACGGAGATCTCTCTAACCAGGCATCAAAGGATTATGTATTTGACATAGATAAATTTACTTCTTTCGAAGGAAATACAGGTCCGTATATCATGTATACCATGGTCAGGATAAAGTCTATTCTCCGTAAGTACAGTGAGGCAGGCGGAAGCAGTGACGGTCTTTCGATAAAAGAGCCGGTATCCGATGAGGAACGTGCACTGATGCTTAGCGAGGCACAGTACGGTGCGGTTATGAGCGGTGCCTTTGAGGAACTCGCGCCGCACAGGATATGTGCATATATATATGAAATTGCGAATAATTTCAACAGATTCTATCATGGAACCAAGATTCTGACTGAAGCGGATGAGGAGCGCCGCAAGGGGTGGATAGCGCTTCTTAAGTTTACGCTGAAGATTCTGGAGAGCTGTATTTCTGTTCTTGGCATGGAGGCGCCGGAACGGATGTGACGTATATTAATTAAAGTGACGTCATCATCTTACGACTTTTCAAAATGACTTTTTGACACAGAAAGCGTTTTTAAACTGTGTCAAAAAGTAATTTTGAAATTCTTAAGCTGATGACTGTGCTTCATCAGTTCTAAATGATATACGTCACAACCTTTTTTACTATTTTTAGCTATTTTTAGCTGTTTTGCAGATATTCTTTTGATATTTTTTGAGGTATTCTTGTGGGGAGAGTTTTGAGGCAGAAGGGGTTCTGTGTTCTTTTCATTGATGGGCGGTTCTGCGCCCGTTCACAGCATTATCACATTTTCGTCAATTTCTCCACAAATTTATAAATTAATATTGAATACGTTGGTTTGCACTAGATTCGACATCATTTTGTCAGAATAAAACTTTGTTTTATAGAGGAGGACCACTGTGAAACTGAAAGCAGAAGAAACAATGATGGATGCGCCGGGAAGCGGTGTAGGAAAATCGCCGAATCCTGTCGGAAGGTTTTTTAAGAGAAATTGGAAAAAGATGGTTGCGGTTGTGTTGATCGCTGCTATTGCTTTTGGCGTATTTAAATGGTATCAGCAGAAGAAAATGAAAGAGGCTATGGAAGCAGCAATGTCTTCCCAGACTTTTGAGACTGTCACAAGGATGGATATCAGTAATTCAATCGCAGTGACAGGTACGATAGTGTCAAATGAAAGCAGAACGGTTACGACACTTGTGTCTGACACAAAGGTACTTTCAGTTTCGGTCAATATAGGTGATTATGTAAATGAAGGCGATATAATCTGTACTTTCGATACTTCGAGTGTGGAAGACAAGATAGAACGTCTGCAGAAGAGGATGAAGGTGGCATCTGCACAGGATGCACTGGAAGAGGCAGAGGCAGCAAGGAAACTTGCGCGTGCAGAAGCAGATTACTGGACTCATGTTTCGGAAAACCAGATAGAGGTCGCTGCGGCAGTCCGCGCTTATGAGGCACAGGAAAGAGATATTGCCGATGCTTCGACTGATCTTGAAGAAGCAAAAACGGATTACGAAAATGCTCAGGATGATTATTCGGACTATAAGAAGAAGGTCAAGAAATTAAAGAAGATTATAAATGAGTACTATGAAGCAGGAAGCGATGACGAGAGAAAAAGCGTTTTAAGCGGAACAGGCTATGACAGTATCGATGACGTTGAAAATGCTTACGACAGTTATAAAGAAAAGCGTGATTCAGCAGAGGATAATGTAACTTCTTATGAGAGAAAGATAGAAGATCTGGAGAGCTCGCTTACGGATACAACAGCTAAAATCTATGACTCACAGGATACTTATGATAAGGCTGTTAATTCCTTGAACGATACAATGCTTTCGGATTACCGTTCAATAGAAGATGCCCAGTCAAATCTTGAGAGTGTGCAGCTCAGCAACAAGACAACTAATGATGATAACCAGCAGACACTTGAGGATTATCAGAAACAGCTTGAAGATTGTGTAGTAGTTGCTCCGATAAGCGGTGTCATTACCAAGCTTTCGGTACAGGAAGGTGACGAGTATACTTCAAGTGCCAGCAGTTCACAGGAAGTGTGCGTTATTCAGGATGACAGTTCCTACAAGGTTTCGGGTGATGTAGATGAATATGATATATCATCAATCTCCGTTAACCAGACTGCAGTTATAAAGACAGATGCAACAGATGATGATGAGCTTAAGGGTGTTGTCACTAAAGTTTATCCCGTGCCTGATTCAGATTCCTCGGATACGGCTTACGAGGTCGAGATAGATCTTGAAGGCAGAGATGACAGGATACGTATCGGTATGACAGCTGAGACTTCTATTCTTACAGATTCACGGGAAAATGTTCTTGCAGTTCCCTATAACTGTATAGAAGAGGATGATGAAGGCAATTATTATGTTTATCTTGTAAGTAATGATGCTTCAGCATCGGGAAATGCTGCAGCAGATACGGGAGAAGCAAAAGAGGAAAAGAGCGATAAAAAGCCTTCAGGCAAGGACGGAAAATCCGCTAACAGCGAAAACATGGGTGTTCAGACAAAGAAAGTTGCTGTGGAAAAAGGTCTTGAAACAGATTATTATACAGAGATCATTTCGGATGAGATAAAAGAAGGCGATAAAGTTCTTGTTCCCGACAGTTCATCAGGAAATTCCGATTCGTCAGACTTTAATGGCGGCGGAATGGGTATGATGGGCGGCGGAGGCGCACCCGGAGGAGGCGGAGGCGCACCCGGAGGAGGCGGAGGAGCTCCCGGAGGTGGCGGCGGCCCTCACTGATCCTGATTCTTACAGATCAGACTTTCAGTTAACAGCTACGAAGGGATTAATAAGTTATGAGTGAAAAGCAACTGATAATAGACGCAAAAGACATATACAAGCGTTTTTATATAGGTCAGCCGAATGAACTCGAAATACTGCACGGAATAAGCCTGAAGGTATATCAGGGTGAATTTGTTGCGATAGTCGGTGCTTCCGGATCGGGAAAATCGACACTGATGAACATCATAGGAGTACTTGATAAGCCTACGGAAGGGCAGTATAACCTTGACGGTGTTGATATCATGGCAGCTCATGACAGTGAGCTGTCAGATATCAGAAACCAGAAAATAGGCTTTGTATTCCAGACCTATAATCTTATATCAAGGACATCAGCATTAAAAAATGTTGAGCTTCCGATGCTGTACAGAGGAATTCCCGGAAGAAAAAGGACAGAGAGGGCAAAAGAACTGCTTGCGATGGTAGGAATGGATACCCGTATGCACCATACCCCTGATGAGCTTTCCGGTGGTCAGAAGCAGAGGGTTGCGATCGCAAGGGCGATGGCAAATGATCCGGCGATACTTCTTTGTGATGAGCCTACGGGTGCTCTTGACTCGAAAACAGGCCGTCTTGTAATGGATATATTCCATCAGCTGAATGAAGAACAGGGAAAGACGATTGTATTCATAACACACTCACCGGAGCTGGCAGAAGAATGCCAGAGAGTACTGACGCTCTCGGACGGACAGTTTACCGGAGAAAGGGGAGGTTCCGCATATCATGACGCTGCTGTTTGAAAATATCAGACTTGCGCTTAACGGCGTAAGAGCGAATAAGACAAGGTCACTCCTCACGATGCTCGGTATCATTATCGGTATAGCATCGGTTATCGGTATCATGACGGTAAGTAATTCCATGACCGGAACCATGCAGGAACAGATGTTGAGTAACGGAGCAACAAATGTTACGATGGGTGTTTCGCAGAAATCCAACTCAACGGAGCAGAGCGGCGGAATGAACTTTAATTTCGGACCTCACCGTTCAAATATGTCAGATGATGACTATATCACGGATGAAATGATAGCTGACATAGAAGAAAAGTATCCCGATGATATACTTGGCATCCAGAAGACGGAATCAGTCGGAACCGGTAAAGTTTCGGATGGAAGCAGTTATGCAAATGTAGAGGTTACCGGTTATAATGCACAGGCTTTCGAAGATGAAGATCTTACACTTTTAAGCGGAAGAACCTTTACTGAGAAAGACCAGACAGATGCAAAGAAGGTCTGCCTTGTATCCGATTATTACTGTAATAACCTTCTGAATGGCGATACGTCGTCCATAATAGGAAAGCAGATATCTGTCGTTATAAATAAAAAGTTTTATCATTATACTGTCATCGGGGTTTACGAGTATGATGCCGAGTCGAGTTTCAGTTCATCATCGACCTACGATACTGCGACAACTTTGTACCTGCCGCTTCTTACGGCGTTTGAATCGCTGCATAAAGACCCGCAGTACAGTCAGGTGACTATCGTAACGTCGACGACTACGGATATCGAAAGTTTCATGGAAGAGCTTGAGAACTACATGAACAAGAGATATTACCGTAACAATGATAATTTCGAAATTTCATGTTCAAGTATGTCAACCATGCTTGAAAGCTTTACATCAATGCTTTCGACCCTTTCACTTGCATTCTCCATAATTGCGGGAATATCCCTTCTTGTAGGCGGTATCGGAGTTATGAACATCATGCTCGTATCGATACAGGAAAGAACAAGGGAGATTGGAACAAGAAAGGCTCTGGGAGCCAGGAACAGCTCTATAAGAACCCAGTTTATCGTAGAGTCCATTGTGCTCTGTCTGGTAGGCGGTATCATAGGTATCATTCTTGGAATCGCAATCGGTATGATAGCATCCAGCAAGATGGGATACAGTGCATATCCGTCTGTGCAGGGAATCATATTCTCGGTTGCTTTCTCAATGGCGATCGGAGTATTCTTCGGATACTATCCGGCAAACAAGGCAGCAAAGATGAACCCTATCGATGCACTTCGATATGAATAATGATCATTATATCCGGTACGGTTTTACTGTGCCGGATATTTTTGTTGCTTATTTAGACCATGCGTAAGGAAAACGATATGTTATAATTTAGGCATGGAAAAGAACAGTATATTCAGGGAAAAATCAATAGAACAGATATCATCACCGGAGCAGCTGAATGAGTATGTAAAGCTGACAAATCCAGGGGTATGGTTTATTCTTGCGGCAATCAGCGTGATACTGGCAGGAGCCTGTATATTCGGTATATTCGGCTCGATAGATTCTACCGTCAGGGGAGTAGGTATTAGTAAGAACGGCAGAATGGTCTGTCTTGTAAAAAAAGAGTATGCTGTAAAACTTAAACCCGAGATGAAGGCAAAAATAGACGGCGGGGAGCATAAAGCTATAATGAGAACCGATGAGCCCGCAACAGTCTGGAATACGACAGAGCCGTATGCACTGCAGGTCGGAGATCTGCAGCCGGGAGAATGGGTCTATGAGATAGATGTTGAAGGGGAGTTCACAGACGGAACTTATGAAGTGACACTTGTTACAGACAGGATAAGTCCGCTGTCCTTCCTGCTGGGGAAAAATGAAGAAAAATGAGAGAAAAGTGAAACCGGTGTATAAGGGGGTTGCAAGGGTTCCTTTCATAATGCAGATGGAAGCCCTTGAATGCGGAGCCGCGTCACTTGCAATGGTACTTGCATATTATAAAAAATGGGTACCGTTGGAACAGGTGAGGCGTGATTGTGGTGTTTCAAGAGACGGTTCCAATGCGAGGAATATCCTTGTCGCGGCGAGAAACTACGGACTTGTTGCAAAGGGTTTCAGATTTGAACCCGAATACTTAAGGGATAACGGACAGTTTCCCTGTATCGTACACTGGGAATTCAATCATTTTCTGGTAGTTAACGGCTTTAAAAAAGATAAGGTTTACATCAATGACCCGGCGAGGGGAAATTATACTGTAAGCATGGAAGAGTTCGATGAGAAATTCACCGGACTATGCATGCTGTTTGAGCCGTCAGAAGGCTTTGTTGCAGACGGAAAGAAAAAGTCAACCGTAGACTTTGCACGAAAACGACTTCAGGGTTGCGGAGCAGCAATTGCTTTTGTAGTTATCACGAGTATTATCGCATCACTGACCGGTATGATAGAACCGGTATTTTCAAGAATATTTATGGACAGACTCCTTACGGGAATGGACCCTGACTGGAGTCTTCCGTTCATCATTTTTTTATCCGCATTCGGATTCATAAAAATAATCACCGCACTAATCAATGCTGTCTATTCGATGCGGATAGAAGGCAGGATGTCAATTTACGGAACCTGCACCTATATGTGGAAGGTACTGAATCTTCCCATGGATTTCTTTTCACAGCGTTACGCAGGGGATATCTTAAGCAGAAGGGCAGGAAATGCAGGAATATCCCATCAGCTTATTTACACTTTTGCACCACTTTTCTTAAATACTTTTATGATGATCTTTTATCTCATTGTGATGTTTAAGAACAGTGTCATTCTGACCCTTGTCGGTATTTCTTCAGTGATCATCAATGTTTTTGCTGCAAATCTTATATCAAAAAAGCGGCTTAACATATCGCGTGCTAAAACGCGTGATATGGGTAAAATGAGCAGCTGCACCACTGCCGGTATAGAGATGATAGAAACTATCAAGGCATCAGGTGCGGAAGAAGGCTATTTCAGAAAATGGGCGGGATATCAGGCAAATGTGAATGATGCCGCCGTCAGGTTTATGGAGATCGACCAGTATCTGGGAAATATTCCCGTTCTTGTATCTTCCGTCATGAATACGATCGTAATGATGATCGGGGTTTACCTTACGATACAAGGGAAATTTACCGTAGGTATGATAATGGCATTCCAGGGCTTTCTTGCATCCTTTATCGCACCGGCGGAAGAGTTTATCTCGTCGGGGCAGATGCTTCAGGAATTAAGAAATGATATGGAGCGGATAGAGGATGTAATGGAATATCCCGAAGATGGAGCGGTGCCTGAATCTAAATATGATGGAGATATAAGCTACAGCAAGCTTAAGGGAAATATAGAGATCAGAAATATAAGCTTCGGTTATTCGAGGCTGGATGAACCCCTGATAAAAAATTTCAGCCTGAATATCAGGCCCGGAAGCAGGGTTGCCTTTGTCGGGGAAAGCGGCTGCGGAAAGTCCACCATATCCAAACTTCTGTCGGGACTGTATAAACCCTGGGAAGGTGAAATACTTTTTGACGGAAAGTCAAT
The DNA here is from genome assembly GCA_905236615.1 of uncultured Lachnospiraceae bacterium. Lineage (GTDB taxonomy): Bacteria > Bacillota > Clostridia > Lachnospirales > Lachnospiraceae > NK4A144. Next base: position 9,310 of record CAJORC010000235.1, on the reverse strand, counting down.
AAGTGAAATAGACAGAAATGTATTTACAGGTTCGGTTGCTGTTGTCGATCAGGAGATAATAATGTTCGAGGACAGTATTTCCGCCAACATAAAGATGTGGGACAAGAGTATCGAGGACTTTGAAGTCATTATGGCGGCGCGTGATGCACAGATCCATACCGACATCATTCAGCGGGATGGTGGTTACGACCATAAAATGACAGAAGGGGGAAATGATTTCTCGGGCGGGCAGAAGCAGCGGATGGAGATAGCGAGAGTGCTTGCGGGAGATCCTACGATAGTCATTCTTGATGAAGCGACTTCGGCTCTTGACGCGAAGACCGAGTTTGAAGTGGTCAAGGCAATAATGGACAGGGGAATAACCTGTATCATCATAGCTCACCGGCTAAGCACTATCAGGGACTGCGATGAAATAGCAGTGATAAAGGCAGGCGAGATAGTAGGCCGGGGAAAACACGAGGAACTGTTTGCCGGAAACGATTATTACAGAGAACTGGTATTGAATGAATAATTATGGGATGGTTTGATAATCAGATAAAATTAAGAAAAAAGAAAGACAGCGAGGGGTATGCCTATACTCTCTTAAAGATTGCAGGAGCGGTCAGCGGAAATAAAAAAGCCATTGAACGTATGGAAGATGAGAACCGCAACAGCAATGCGATTGAGGAGATAGCTTCGTATTACGGGATAAAGCATAAGGATATTCCGGAAAAGCTTAAGAGCCTCGAGGAAAGGCTGGACTATGTCCTTCATCCGGAAGGTATTTTGAAGAGAGAAGTAGAGCTGAAAAAAGGCTGGAGAAAAGATGCTTTCGGGGTGATGATAGGATTCCTTAAAGGCAGAGAACCTGTTGCACTGCTGCCTGACGGTATTCAGGGTTATAAGTATTTTGACCCTGAAAGAAACGGCTATATAAAAGTATGCAAGCGTGAGGAAAGTCTGTTTGAAAAGAGAGCATATCTTTTTTACAGGCCTTTTCCTCTTAAAGCACTGAAAATAACCGATCTGGTGCGATATATAGTTTCGGTCATAAGAGTGTCAGACTATGTCATGATAGCTGTCACAAGCCTGCTGATCACACTGTCCGGTGTACTGCTTCCGAGGATAAATTATTTTCTTTTTGATAAAGTGATCGAAGAGAAGAGTTCATCGCTCCTTTTGTCCACGGGAGTTTTCATGATATGCGTTTACACAGGCTCTATCCTTTTCAACGCGGCGAAGTCACTTGTGAGCGCACGGATCGATACAAGAATGAGCGTGAGCGTTGAGGCGGCAACCATGATGCGTATATTGTCACTGCCCGCCGGTTTTTTCAAGAATTATTCGTCGGGAGAACTTTCCTCCAGGGCATCATACGTCAATAACCTCTGCTCCACACTGGTAAACGTGATAGTCAACAGCGGTCTGACGTCGGTTTTTTCGCTTGTATATATAAGCCAGATATTCGTATATGCACCGGGACTTGTGATCCCGGCTCTGACGATGATAATAGCCACGGTTATTTTTTCAGTTCTGTCAGCCTTTTATCAGATGAAAATTTCTAAAAGGCAGATGCTTATATCCACCAAAGAGAATGGAATGAGCTACGCGCTGATATCGGCGATACAGAAAATAAGGCTTGCGGGAGCAGAGAAGAGGGCTTTCACCAGATGGGGTAATCTCTATGCGGATCTGGCAGAGATAAGCTACAATCCGCCGCTTTTTATAAAAGTCAACAGCGTGATAAGCCTGACAATAAGCATAGTCGGAACTGTAGTGATGTATCATACCGCGATCAGAACAGGTGTGAACGCGGCGGAATACTATGCATTCAATACAGCCTATGCAATGGTATCCGGAGCTTTTCTGTCATTGGCAGGAACGGCACTGACAGCGGCTAATATAAGACCCGTATTCGAAATGGCAGAACCGATCCTTAAGACGGTGCCTGAGATTTCGGGAGAAAAAGAGATCATAACGTCTATAAGCGGTGGCGTGGAGATAAATAATCTTTCTTTCAGGTATGATGAGAATTCGCCTGTGATCCTGAATGATATTTCGCTTAAGATAAGACCCGGACAGTATGTGGCGATCGTGGGAAAGACAGGATGCGGAAAGTCAACTCTTGTCAGACTCCTTCTGGGATTTGAAAAGGCAATGAAAGGCGGGATATATTTTGACGGAAAGGATATCAATTCTATAGACCTGAAATCGCTCAGGAAAAATATCGGTGTTGTGACACAGAACGGCAGACTTTTTGCGGGAGATATTTATTCCAATATTGTTGTTGCGGCACCGCACCTTACAGTAAAAGATGCATGGGAAGCGGCAGCGGTAGCCGGTATTGATGAGGATATACGAAATATGCCCATGGAGATGAATACGCTGATATCAGAAGGAGGAGGCGGAATTTCGGGAGGACAGAAGCAGAGGATAATGATCGCAAGAGCTGTTGCTCCGAAGCCTAAACTCCTTATATTTGATGAAGCTACTTCCGCACTTGACAATATTACACAGAAGAAGGTATCTGATGCTCTTGATAAGATGAACTGCACGAGGATTGTTATAGCGCACAGGCTCTCAACGATCAGGAACTGTGAGATGATACTCGTTATGGATGAGGGCCGCATCGTCGAGAGCGGAAATTATGATGAACTGATGAAAGAGGGAGGTTTCTTCTGCGAACTGGTTAAGAGACAGCAGTTGTCTGAACAGGCAGGATAAGAGTTGATGTATTTTAACATACACCGAATTGATGTATTTTAACTCTTTGATGTAATTTGTTCTTTTTCGATTGACAAAGGCTGTTTTCGAAGGTATCATTTAACTTAATTTAAGGCTTGTATTTCTGTATCCACTGATACAAGTCTACAAATTTCTGGGAGGAAAATGTTATGAGAATTTTAAAAAAAGCAGTCAGCGTTGTTACTGCATCAGCTCTTGCAATGAGCATGCTTGCAGGTTGCGGTTCTTCACCGGCAGCACCGGCAGAAGGCGAGAGCAAGGGTTCTGCTGCAGCTACTGAAACAGCCGGAGGAAGCAGCTCGGGAGCCGTATTTAAGATCGGCGGTATCGGACCTACAACCGGTGGTGCGGCAGCTTATGGTACAGCAGTACAGAATGCGATCCAGATCGCTGTTGACGAGATCAATGCGGCAGGCGGTATCAACGGAAGCCAGATAGAGTATAAATTCGAAGACGATGAGCTAAATGCAGAGAAATCCGTTAATGCTTACAACACACTTAAGGACTGGGGAATGCAGTTCCTTATCGGTTCTGTAACAAGCGGATGCTCGATCGCAGTTTCAGAGAAGACAAAGGAAGATAATATGTTCCAGCTTTCTCCTTCAGGTTCTGCTGATGACTGTGTAAAATATGATAATGTTTTCCGAGTTTGTTTCTCGGATTCAAACCAGGGTCTTAAGTCTGCGGACTATATTGCCGATAATAAACTTGGAACAAAGATCGGCGTCATCTATGACAGCTCTGATGTTTATTCATCAGGTATCTATCAGAAGTTTGCGGCAGAGGCTCAGGTAAAGGGTCTTGAGATCGTTTCAGCAGAGGCTTTCAATGCTGATAATAAGACTGATTTCTCAGTACAGATCCAGAAGGCAAAGGATGCAGGTGCAGACCTTGTATTCCTTCCTATTTACTACACAGAAGCAGCTCTTATCCTTAAGCAGGCTTCAACCATGGGTTATTCACCGAAGTTCTTCGGATGCGACGGTCTTGACGGTATCACAGCAGTTGAAAACTTTGACGAAAGCCTTGCAGAGGGCGTTATGCTTCTTACACCTTTCGCGGCAGATGCAAAAGATGACCTTACCGTAAAATTCGTTTCAGCTTACAAGAATGCTTATACGGATACTCCAAACCAGTTCGCAGCAGATGCTTACGATGCTGTATATGCAATAAAGGCTGCAGTTGAGAAGGAAGGCATCACACCTGATATGAGCGTTTCAGATATCAGTGATAAGATGAAGACCGGTATGACAGAAATCTCGGTTGAAGGTCTTACAGGTACCATCAGCTGGGAAGCTTCAGGTGAGCCGAACAAAGAGCCTAAGGGTGTTGTTATCCAGAACGGCGCTTATGTATCGATGGACTGAGATAGTATAGTACGACTGCAAAGGGGCGGAGTCATTCCGTCCCTTTTGATTCAATATTGCTGTTTTAATAGTAAAGGGTCTAAGAGCAGTAAAATAACTTTTTGACACAGTTAAAAATGCTTTTCTGTGTCAAAAAGCTATTTTGCGGATTCTTAGCGAAACAATGGGACTGGAGATATTTAAGATGAGTTTTTTAACCTATTTAATTAACGGACTGAGTCTGGGAAGTATATATGCGATCATCGCACTGGGTTATACGATGGTTTACGGAATAGCGAAAATGCTGAACTTTGCCCATGGTGATTTTATCATGGTGGGATGCTATGTGGTATTCACCATAGTTTCTACAATGGGAATGCCGCCTCTTGCAGGAATAGTGGTTTCTATGCTGATATGCACTATTATAGGCGTATCTACAGAGAAGATCGCGTATAAGCCGCTGAGAAATGCAGGTTCTCCCCTTGCGGTTCTGATAACTGCGATAGGTGTGAGTTATTTCCTGCAGAATGCAGCCCTTCTGATATTCGGAGCAGATACAAAAGCGTTCAGTTCTGTAATTGAATGGGAAGGCATAAGTCTTGCAGACGGGCAGGTTAAAATACAGGGTGTTACGATAATCACGATAATCGTAAGCGTTCTGATACTTATCGCACTGCAGACATTTATAAATAAGACAAAATCAGGACAGGCAATGCTTGCGGTCTCTGAAGATAAAGGCGCAGCGTCGCTTATGGGAATAGATGTGAATAAGACGATCTCACTTACATTCGCCATTGGTTCGGCACTTGCAGCTATTGCCGGAGTACTCATGTGCTCGGCATATCCGTCCCTTACTCCGTATACAGGTGCAATGCCCGGTATCAAGGCGTTCGTTGCAGCGGTTTTAGGAGGTATCGGTTCTATTCCCGGTGCCATGATAGGCGGACTTATTCTGGGAATAATTGAAATTCTGGGAAAGACTTATATTTCGTCACAGCTTTCGGATGCCATAGTTTTTGGTATACTTATTGTAGTGCTCCTCGTAAAGCCGACGGGTATTCTGGGCAAAAATATACAGGAGAAGGTTTAAGATGAAAAAACAAGTTTCGACGGTTGCAAAAAATGAATGGATAACATACGGAATTGTGATCGCCTTATATATAATCTGCGAAATAATGATAAAAACAGGCGTGATGTCCAGCCATATGAAGGGACTTCTCGTGCCGATATGCTATTATGCGATAGTTGCCGTAGGACTTAACCTCTGCGTCGGCATCCTTGGAGAACTGAGTCTCGGACATGCAGGTTTTATGTGTGTCGGTGCTTATTCCAGTGCGCTTTTTTCTTTTACGATGCAGGACATTATCCCGACAGCACCGAGATTCTTTATCGCATTCATAATAGGTATTGCGGTTTCGGCTTTTTTCGGATTTCTTATCGGAATACCTGTACTCAGGCTTAAGGGCGACTATCTTGCCATCGTCACCCTTGCTTTCGGAGAGATCATAAAGAACGTATTTAATGCGGTTTATTTAGGCATGGACGGTACAGGAATGCATTTTTCGCTTAAGGATATGATGTCACTCGGAATGGATCTGGCAAACGGCAAGATCATAATAAACGGGGCACAGGGTATAACAGGTACGCCCTCAAATTCGAATTTCACCATAGCTGTCGTGGTTCTCCTTCTGTCGATCGCAGTAGTGCAGAACCTTGTCCGTTCAAGGGACGGCCGTGCGATAATGGCTATAAGGGACAATCGTATCGCAGCAGAGTCAAACGGTATAAATATAACTAAGTACAAGATGCTTGCATTTACCATATCTGCAGCGATCGCAGGTGCGGCAGGCGTGCTTTTTGCCCACAATATCTCGACACTTACCGCAACAAGTCAGTATTTCGGCTACAATATGTCGATCATGATACTTGTTTATGTAGTGCTCGGAGGTATCGGAAGCATCAGGGGTTCAGTAATAGCTGCGTCTATTCTCTACCTTCTTCCGGAACTTTTGCGAGGACTTTCGGATTACCGTATGCTTATATATTCGGTAGTTCTTATCGCCGTAATGCTCATAAACTGGGCACCCGGTGCGCTTAGCGTGAGAAATCGCATAATCAATGACATTCAGACATTTATCGGCAGAAGGAGGGATAAATAATGGCACTTTTAGAGGCATCAAATCTCTCCATTTCTTTTGGCGGACTTCGTGCCGTTGACGATTTTTCTATATCTATAGAAGAGGGTGAACTCTACGGACTTATCGGACCGAACGGAGCAGGAAAGACTACGGTATTTAACCTGCTGACCGGTGTGTATCATCCTGACGAGGGAATAATCAAACTCGGAGAGAGAGACATTACAAGGCATGATCCCGTTCACAAGAATCAGGACGGAATAGCCAGAACATTCCAGAATATCAGACTTTATTCCGGACTTTCGGTTATCGACAACGTTAAGGTCGGACTTCATAATCAGTATCATTACAATACTATTGCAGCGGTTCTGCATCTCGGAAGCTATCACAAAGTGGAGAAAGAGATTGACGATAAGGCAAGGGAACTTTTAAACGTCTTTAAGATGGAAGATGAGGCAGACGTCCTTTCGAGCAACCTCCCTTACGGAAAGCAGAGAAAGCTTGAGATAGCAAGGGCTCTGGCAACGAATCCCAAGCTGCTCCTTCTTGACGAGCCGGCAGCGGGAATGAACCCGAATGAGACAGCTGAACTTATGGAAACAATAAGCTTTATCAGAGAGAAATTTAAGATGACAGTACTTCTGATAGAGCATGACATGAAGCTTGTTTCGGGTATCTGTGAGAAACTGACGGTGCTTAACTTCGGGCGTATGCTTGCGGAGGGAGCAACTAAGGAAGTGCTCCAAAATCCTGAAGTGGTAAAGGCATATTTAGGCGAGTAGGAGAAGGATACAATGGCATTACTTGAAGCGGAAAATATAAATGTTTATTACGGTGTGATACAGGCACTTAAGGAAGTTTCTTTTCATGTTGACAAGGGAGAGGTCGTTGCCCTTATCGGCGCCAACGGAGCCGGGAAGACGACCACACTCCATACCATTACCGGTCTTATAGGAGCTTCTTCCGGGGCGATACGTTATAAGGGAGAAGATATCACGAAGATTCCCGGACACAAGATAGTTTCCAAGGGTATGGCACATGTGCCCGAAGGCAGACGTGTTTTTGCCAACATGACAGTTTATCAGAACTTAAAGCTTGGTGCTTTCACACGGCATGACAGCAGGGAAATCACTGAGTCGATAGAAAGTGTTTACGAGAGGTTTCCGAGACTGAAGGAGAGACGTAATCAGCTTGCCGGAACACTTTCCGGAGGTGAGCAGCAGATGCTTGCAATGGGAAGGGCACTTATGTCAAAGCCGGAGATAATACTTATGGATGAACCTTCCATGGGACTTTCTCCTATACTTGTAAATGAAATATTTGATATAATAAATTCAGTACATGAGAGCGGAACGACGGTGCTTCTTGTTGAGCAGAACGCCAAGAAGGCACTTTCCATAGCGGACAGGGCGTATGTGCTTGAAACCGGTAAGATCGTTCTTGAAGGAAAAGCGTCGGATCTGCTTGACAACGAAGACATAAAGAAGGCATATCTCGGAGAATAATATTTATGAAAAAAGTTGTTATCACAATAGAGAGACAGTACGGAAGCGGCGGAAGAACCGTCGGAGAAATGCTGGCCAATGAACTGGGCATTCATTATTACAATAAGGAACTTGTAATACTTGCATCGGAAAAAAGCGGCATAGCGGAAAACCTTTTCAGGCTTGCGGATGAAAAGATCGCAAAAAAAGGCGGTATTTTTTCGAGACCTAAAAAGCTTTACGAAGGAAAGCTTATTGGACCGGAATCACCGGAATTTACTTCTGAGGCAAATCTTTTCAATTATCAGGCGGCAGTCATAAAGGAACTTGCAGAAAGGGAATCCTGCGTGATAATAGGCCGTGCGGCTAACTATGTCCTTCGGGACAGGGAAGATGTGGTCAGCGTATTCGTACATGCGCCCTATGAATTCCTTATGAGAGAGGCAGGAAAGAAACAGCCTCTTACCGGACTTGAGCTTGAGAAGTTTATCGAGAATACCGACCATGTAAAGGCTTCGTATTATCATTATTATACGGGTGAAAACTGGGATGATGCGAGAAATTACGACCTTTGTCTTAACTCGGGCAAACTTGGCTTTGAAAAGTGCGTGGAAGCGATAAAGGCGTATATGAACGTCAGATTTCAATAATTTTATATGAAAGACAGTAAAAATGGGCAGCCGTGGCTGCCCGTTTTTTGCTGATAGACTATATTATAAACTGTTTGTATTTACCATATTCTTTTGCATCAAGATATACTTCTATCATGATCCCGCTTTCATTATATTCTATGCCGGTGACTTTTGAGGACTGTCTTATGCTGTTCTCTAAACCGGACATATCATAAGGTATAAGAAGCCTGCAGAATTTAAGGGACTCATTCAATTTATCCTCAATCAGCGACATGAGATCCTCTATGCCGTTTCCGTTTTTGGCGGAGATAAAGACTTTACCGGCTTTTGATCCGGACCTGAAATCTTCCCATATTTTATCTGCCTTGTTCATCACTGTGATACGCGGAATAGCCCCTGCACCTAAACTGCTCAGGGTTTTGCCCGTTACTTCGGAGTGCATTCTGCAGTTTGGATCTGAAGCGTCGAGGACTTCTATTATGATATCGGCGTAGAGTGCTTCCTCCAAAGTGGAATGGAAGGCATTTACAAGGTCTGTGGGCAGATCGTTGATAAAACCGACCGTATCTGAAAGGAGAAAGGTCTGTCCGCTTTCGCTGGTGAGTTTTCGCACAGTAGTATCCAGCGTGGCAAAAAGCATGTCTTCAACGAAAACTTTCCTGCTCTGATCAGTTCCGTATAATTCGATCATTTTATTCATAAGGGTAGATTTACCGGCATTTGTATATCCAACCAGCGCAACAAGAGGAACGGAGGATGATCTGCGTCTGTTTCTCTGAAGCTCTCTTACCTTTTCGACTTCTGCAAGTTCCCTGCGGAGACCGGCCATTTCTTTTTCGATCTTTCGTCTGTCAAGTTCTATCTGTTTTTCTCCGGAACCCTTATTGGAGAGAGAACCGCCTGTTCCGCCCTGTCTTGAGAGATTGGCTCTTAAACCTACGAGGCGGGGGAGCATGTATTTAAGCTGCGCATAGTCAACCTGGAGTCTT
>CAJORC010000234.1 GCA_905236615.1 uncultured Lachnospiraceae bacterium | reverse complement strand
TCAACGGTGGTGTTGTTGAGAAGACCTTCCGCCCTACGGAAAAATTCCCGACAGCTCACATTGATCGTAGAGATATGCAGTATCTTTACAACGATGGTGATCTTTACAATTTCATGGATCCTGAGTCTTACGAGCAGATTTCTATCGCACAGGATGTTGTTGGCGATGCAATGAAGTTCGTTAAGGAGAACGAAAACTGCAAGATCAACTCTTACAATGGTTCTGTATTTGCAGTTGAGCCTCCTCTTTTTGTTGAGCTTGAGATTACTGAGACTGAGCCTGGATTTAAGGGTGATACAGCTACAGGTGCATCAAAGCCTGCTACAGTTGAGACAGGTGCACAGGTTAACGTACCGCTTTTCGTAAATCAGGGTGATACTATCAAGATCGATACACGTACAGGCGAGTATCTTTCAAGAGTTTAATTCAAGGTATAAAAACAGTCTTAAAAATGCCGCAAGTCTGTCAATGGACTTGCGGCCTATGATCAATTCAATTTTCGCGGAGTCGTTCTGACTTCCATATAAATCCCAAGAATAAAAAATAAGATCGGGCGCATGGGACATGGTGTTCTGTGTATTTTTTGTGCGCTCAAATAAATGATAATGGAGTAAAAATGGAAAATATTATTGATTTTAAAAGTACCAAACTGAATTTTACGGAATTCAGGAAGACACTGATCGACGGGCTCCGCGATATCTGCGGCAGTGAGTTTGTCATAAGAGAAGAACATGTTCACAAGAACAATGCAAAAGAACTCTTCGGAGTATCCATAAGAAATAAGAGTTCAAATATTGCGCCGACCATATATCTGGAAAGCTTTTACGAGAGATATTATGAGGGAAAGACAGATATTGAAGATATCAAGAATGATATAATCAGGGTCTACAGGCAGAACAGCGGATCAGGGATGATAAATGTTGATTTCTTCAAGGATTTTGAAAGGGTTAAGGATAAGCTTAGCTACAGACTCATAAATTATGAGACCAACAAAAGATTCCTGGATGAGGTACCCCACAGAAGAGTACTGGATCTTGCAATCATATATGTGCTGAACCTGAATGAGTGCTCCGGAAGCATAACTATTAGGAATGAACATCTTGATCTATGGAAAACCGATGAAAAAGAGCTTTTTGAAATAACAGAATCTAATACACCGAAAATCTTTCCGTTCAGGATAAATGAATTTTCGGAAATGCTGGATGAGCTTCTTGAAGGCAGTGATGCAGAAGAAATGAATGAGATTGTCAGAAATGAACCTGTATCCATGTTTATCCTGACCAATAATAAATGTCTTTACGGAGCATCGGCCATACTGTACGAGGATGCTCTGAAGGATTTTTCGGACAGGATAGGCAGCGGCTTTTATATGCTGCCGTCTTCTGTGCATGAAACTATCCTCCTGCCGGAAAATGTCTGCTTTAATACGGAAAATCTGCGTGAAATGGTGAAGAGTGTTAATGAGGCAGTTCTGGACAGGGAAGATTACCTGTCGGACAATGTCTATTATTACAACAGGGAAAATAAACGCCTTGAAATAGTTGAATAAGAAATAACCGTGAACAGCACCTGAAAGAGCTTTTTATGCGAAAGCATTATCGGGTGCTGAATACGGAAAAACGAAAAAAAAAGAGCATGAAAATATTTAACAATTTTGTAATAGTTAATTGCCATTTCTAATTCTTTGTGGTATTATATTTCGGTGGCTCATTTTGCGTTTGTAGCTCAGCTGGATAGAGCACAGGCCTCCGACGCCTGGTGTCAAGGGTTCGAATCCCTCCAAACGCACTCAGGTAGTTTAATCTGAATTAATTGGATGTTGTTATTATAGATTTTGAAAGGACCGGAATGAAGTTGGATTTTAAAGAGATTAAGAAGTTTGTAACTGAGCATTATCAGTATGTTGCGGTAGGTGTTCTTTTCCTCCTGCTGGTGATCGTACTAATTGTATTTTCAATCAATAAAGGTGGTTCCGGAAAAGAGAAAGCAAAGAAGGAAGCAGAGGAGACCGTTAGTACGGAACCGATTCCTGTTCCCGATGATATGCAGCTGGAACAGAATGCATATGAAGATATAAACTCATTCTTTACAAAATACTATACAGCTCTGGCTGAGGGCGATTTTGATACGCTTGCGTCAATGGGCGAAAGTCTTGATGACGATGTTAAAGCAAAGAGAAGTGTCAGGGCAAGTTATACCGAGGATTATGAGAATATGTCCTGCTATACGGTAGCAGGTCCTGAAAAAGACTCTTATATCGTATTTGTATATTATGAGATCAAGTTTAAGAACATTGATACACTTGCACCCGGACTTTCAACATTCTTTGTTATAAAGGATGGCGATTCATATAAGCTTAAGGATATTGGAAGCCTTCCTGAAAACGAGAAGGAATACATTACACAGGTTGCTTCATCTGATGATGTTCAGAAGCTTCTCCAGGATGTAGATGTACTTTACCAGAAGAATACTGAAGCTGATGCTACACTTGCTGCTTTTATGACGTCACTTCAGACAAAGATCGATGCAGCAGATGCTTCTTCCGCAGCAGCCGGAACAGAAGAGGCAGCAGCTGAAGAGCAGGCAACTGTCCGTGTTACTACCACGGATACCGTTAAGGTTCGTGCTACACCCGATACAAACGGTGAGCAGCTCGGAACAGCAGCAAAGGGTGATTCGTTTACAAGACTCAGTGAAGAAAACGGCTGGAGCAAGGTTCAGTATAAGGATGGAGAGGCTTACATTTCTTCTGACTTCCTTACAACAGCACAGGGCGATACTGTTGTTGCAGGACAGATAGCCGGCGATGAGGCTGCAGCAAATACTGCAAACACAGAAACGCAGCAGGAAACCAATACAGCTGCTGAACAGCCTGCAAATACAGATAACAGCAGTTCTTCAACCGGAAAGAAGGTACAGGTTTCTGAGCCTATCTCTGTAAGAAGTGCTGCAAGTACTGATTCAAATAAGATTGGATCTGCTTATGCCGGAGACAGCTATAAAATAACCGGTGAGGACGGAGACTGGTATAAGATTGACTACAAGGGTTCAACGGGATATGTCCGCAAGGATCTGGTAACAGTTAAATAAAGATTTGTTTTATCAAAGAGGAATGCATTCTGTTTAGGGTGCATTCCTCTTTTTGAATATGCAGGATAGGATAAAATAAATCAAACTGTTAATTACGGTCAAAAGAAGAAAAGTTAAAATAAATCAATTTATGAAAAAAAATCAAAATTTAACGCTTTAAAGCCTTGATTTTTTTTTTTAATAGGTTTATCATAATTTTCGATGCTGAATACATGAGTGCATGAACACAAATTTTATTTCAGGACATAATAATTAGTTTAGGAGGATGAAACAAATGTCATACGCTGAAGAAGTCTATAGCACACTCACAGAGAAACACGCTGAGCAGAAGGAATTCCTTCAGGCTGCAAAAGAAGTTTTGGAGTCTCTTAAAGTTGTAATCGATGCAAATGAGGCAGAATACAGAAAAACAGCTCTTGTTGAGAGACTTGTAACTCCTGAAAGACAGATCCTTTTCAGAGTTCCGTGGGTTGACGATAACGGTATTGCAAGAGTTAACAACGGTTACAGAGTACAGTTTAATTCTGCTATCGGACCGTACAAGGGAGGACTTCGTTTCCATCCTTCAGTTAATTTAAGTATTATAAAATTCCTTGGCTTTGAGCAGGTATTCAAGAACTCTCTTACAAGCCTTCCTATCGGCGGCGGTAAGGGTGGTGCCGACTTCGATCCTCACGGAAAGAGTGATGCTGAAGTTATGAGATTCTGCCAGAGCTTCATGACAGAGCTTTACAAGTATATCGGTGCTGACGTTGACGTTCCTGCCGGAGATATCGGTGTAGGCGGACGTGAGATCGGTTTCCTCTATGGTCAGTACAAGAGGATCACAGGTCTTTACGAAGGCGTACTTACAGGTAAGGGACTTACATACGGCGGATCACTCGCTCGTACACAGGCTAC
>CAJORC010000233.1 GCA_905236615.1 uncultured Lachnospiraceae bacterium | reverse complement strand
TTAGTGTGAGTATCAATACCCCTCTCTGCAGTCTGAATGAAGACTATGTCAGCACACTCGAATTTCTTCATGGACTTGGGGTAACTTACGTTACCTGTTCGGGACTTATAACCACAGGAAACGCAGCAAAAGAGAAATCAGCATCGCTTCAGTTAAGCCGCGAGCGGATCAGTGAGATACTGAAGAATGCTGTAAAATACTGCGCGGAAAATACAATGGAGATAAGCTTCACTTCGCCGGGCTGGGTGGAAAATGAGCTTTGCGATGAACTGGGGATTGCCACACCTAACTGCGGTGCCTGTCTCAGCAATATGGCGATAAGTCCTTCCGGAAACCTCATTCCCTGCCAGAGCTGGCTTTCGGGACAGGTACTCGGAAATATCCTGACAGATGAATGGGAGAGGGTATGGAACAGCCCGGAATGCAGGGAAAGACGCGAATACTCTGCACAAATGCTGGGTAAATGCCCGTTGAGGATTGAAAATGGAGGATGTAAAGGATGAAGAGGAGAATAAATAAAACAATACCGGTACTGTTCATCTTCATTCTTGTATTCCTTCTGGCCACAGGTGTTTCATACGTGCCGGCAGCAGCTGCTCCGCTGGATGAAATAGTTGACTATGAGATCGATGCCGATATAAACGAGGATGCGACTGTCAATCTTAAATACCATATAGAGTGGAAGGTTCTGGATTCCGACAGTGAGGGACCGCTTTCATGGGTAAAGGTAGGTGTTCCGAATAATCATTGCAGTGAACCGACAGGACTTACAGACAATATTAAGAAAATTGAGTTTTATACAAGCAATGAGAGCTACGTCCGGATAGATTTTGACAGGGAATACTATAAGGACGAGATTGCCGTTTTTGAGTTCAGCGTTGTTCAGGACTATCTTTATCAGGTAAATAAGCTGGAAGAAGGCTATACCCAGTATTCCTTTACTCCGGGCTGGTTTGACGGGATAGCGGTTGATGATATGACTGTCCGGTGGAATGCGGACAAGGCTGAGAGCTGGAAGCCGGAATGTTTTAACAGCTCGGGATATCTTGAATGGAATAAGAAAGGGCTTGAACCCGGAGAAAAATTTACCGTAAAGGTCAGTTATCCGAATGATGCTTACGGATTTGATGTGAGTAAAAAAATCCCCGAGCCGGGATCCTCATCAGATGACGAGGATGACTGGATATATGGTATCATAGGTGTGTTATGCTTTATCGCATTTCCCGGCTTTATCATATATGGTATTGTCAGGGCGGTAAATGAGGCCGCTTACCAGCTTGGTGCAACTTTCGGAAGCAGTGAGAAGATAACCAGAAAGAAGATAGTCTATTTTGATGCATGTCCGGGATGCGGAGCGCCGAGGGAAGAAGGAAAGAAGAAATGTGACTATTGCGGACGGAGTCTCATTAAGAGTGAGGAGATCATTAAGGAGAAGGATCTGAAAGCTGCGGAAAAGGAAGCATTAAAGTTTTCGAAGAAGGGAGAGTACCGCTATACATCTGATCCCAATACCTTCATAATGGTCAACGTGACTAAGGTCAGTCCGCCGAGGAGGAGTCATTCTTCAGGGCGAAGCCACCACAGCTCCTGCGCCCACAGTTCCTGTGCCTGTGCCTGCGCCTGTGCCTGCGCCGGAGGAGGAAGAGCCGGCTGCTCGACGAAGGACTTCTACAGGACTAACCTGCGGCTCCGATGGCTGAAATGAGCCGAATACCCCATCTGCATCCCATAAAGTGCAAAAAATCCTTATAGTTCCTGCAGATTGTCCGATTTTCTGCCGATAAGAAGTATTTTAAGTTTAAGAATAATTATAAGGGTGTAGTGCCTGTAGATTAACTTATGATCTGACAATTACCAAGACCTTCGGGGAAATCCGGAGGTCTTTTGCATTTTTCTTTCATATGATATACTTGTAAGAATGAGAAGACGGTTACTAAGGCATTGGCAGTATCTGCTGGCGGCACTGTTTGTCGTCGTTATAATGCTCTATCTTGCGGATGCCTTAAAAAAGAATAAAACAATTATAATAAATGAAGTCTGCAGCTCGAATTTTTCGACGGTTTCGGATAATCACGGCAAATATCCGGACTGGCTGGAACTCTACAATTCTTCTGATGAAGACATTGATCTTACGGGTTACAGACTTTCAAAAGGTGCGGATTTAAGCGCCGGATGGCTTCTGCCCGAAACGACTCTTAAAGCTCATGATTACCTTCTGATATATGCTGACGGAAATAAAGATGATCCTTCGACAGCGGATTTCAGATTGTCTGCTTCCGGGGAGCATCTTTTCCTTGCGTCTGCAGGCGGTGAAGTGAAAGATGAGGTTGAGATTCCTTCCTTAAAATATGATACAAGCTGGGGAAGGGTTACTGACGGGGAAAATGACTGGTCGAGAATGCGGACAAGCCCCGGAAAAACAAATAACGGAGCTGAACTTCTGGCGGAGATAACAGACGGGAAGGTTGAGTTTTCAAAGGGGAGCGGCTTTTACGATGAATCCTTTAAACTTGAGCTGACAGCTGATGCCGGCAGTGAGATCTATTATACGGTTGACGGCAGTGAACCGGACAAAAACTCTGTTAAATATACGGAGCCGATAGAAATAAGCGATGCTACCGGGAATCCCAATGTTTATTCGGCCCGTACGGATATTGCACCGGAGTTTGACAGGCATTATTCTGTCCCGCAGAAGAATGTTGATAAAGCAGTGGTTATCAGGGCAGCGGCGTTCAGGCCTGACGGTTCGAAAACGGAGACTTTTACGAATAGTTATTTCATAGGCTTTAACGAGAAAAAAGCTTATGAGAATCTTTCGGCGGTTTCAATTGTGACCGATCCCGAAAATCTCTTTTCATACAATAGTGGAATTTACGTCACAGGAAAAACATATAATGACTATATAATTTCTGAAACAAAGGATGAATACGATAAATCAGGCATCTGGTGGTGGACTCCCGGAAATTATCACATGAGAGGCCGCGGGGCGGAGCGGGAGTCATCGGTTTCTTTCTTTGGAGAAGATCATCAGCTTTTATTTACCGAGAACCTCGGACTCAGGATAAAGGGAGGCGGCAGCAGGGGTTTTGCCCAGAAGGGCTTTAACCTGTTTCCAAGAAAAGTATACGGAAACAGTTATCTGACCGAAGCTCTCTTTGGCGGTTATAAAAAAGAAAGCTCTGTTTCACTCTTTGCAGGCGGCGATGACAACAGGATGAAAATTAAGGATATCCTTATCGCACGTCTGATGAAAGACAGGAATGTGAGTGTTCTTGACGGCAGACTGTCATCGGTCTTCCTGAATGGTGAATACTGGGGAGCCTACTGGATATACGAACGTTTTAATGCTGATTATTTTGCGGAAAAGTTCGGTGTAGACCCGGATAACGTCATAATGATAAAGAATGATGAACTGGCAATAGGAAATGAAGGCGACAAGAAGTTTTATGACGAAATGAATTCCTTTACCTTTCACAATGATCTGTCCGATGATGAATCGTATAAGAAATTTACGGAGTATCTTGACATGGACAGTGTTTTAGACTACTATGCGGCGCAGATCTATATAGCACATACCGATGACTGGCCGGGTTCAAATGTAGGACTCTGGCGCGTCAGAGAGACAGGGAATGGTAAATATGAGGATGGGAAATGGCGTTTTTGTATCTTTGATGTAAATTCCAGCTCAATGGATATTGAGAATGCTGATACTGACAGTTTAAGATATGCTTCGGAAAAAAATTATCTTTTAAGAGCGCTCATGCAGAATTCCGCTTTCAAAAAAGCTCTTACGGGGCGCATCGAAGAAATTGCGGAAGATGTATTCAAAAGTGAAAAGGCCGAAGCCCGGATAGATGAATTATCCGAAGAACTCAGGAATCAGGTGGAATTAACTTATGAACGCTATTATTCAGGCAGACTGGATATATCCGATTTCGATAAAGAAGTTAATGAGCTGAAAGAATTTTACAGGAAACGTCATGATTATATCATTGAAAGTTATTAAGAATTCGTATATAATTTTTTCAGTTTGTGTTTTTTGAGGTGTTTGTGAATGGCAGAAAAAAAGAAGACCTTCAGGCATGAATTAAAATACCTGATATCTTACAGAGAAAAAGACATAATAGCAGAGAAATTAAAATACTTTGCAAAAATAGATAAACATGCGATAAACGGACAATACTTCATAAGAAGCCTCTATTTCGATGACATATGGAAGAGCGCTTATGAGGAGAAAATGGCGGGAACATCCGAGAGAAAGAAATACCGAATAAGGATATACAATCTGAGTGATGACGTAATAAGCCTTGAATGTAAGAAAAAAAGCGGAAATTATATTTATAAAACTTCTGCCCGTCTTACAAGAGAGGAATTTGATAAAATCCTTGCGGGTGATTACGGATTTCTGCTTAAACGTCCGGAAGACCTTCTGCATGAGTTCTATATGCAGTGCGTGACAAACGTGCTGAGACCTGAGGTGATAGTCGATTACGACAGGATACCTTATATATATGACGGAGGAACAGTCAGGATAACATTTGATATGCACGTCAGGTCAGCTTTTGAGGATTTCAATGTCTTTGACGGAAATATCCCGTCATATGAGGTGATGGACGGCAGCCGGCTTATAATGGAAGTCAAGTATACGGAATACCTTCCCGATATCTTCAGAAGCATAATATCACCGGACAGTCTTATTTATACCGCAGCTTCAAAGTTCACACTCTGCGATGACATAAAAAGAGAACATTACTCATTAAATATAGTTAGTTAATTAAAAAGGAATGGAGATAAAAAAATGAGCGTAAAATCAATGATTAAGAAATCAGTACTTGAGTCGGCAATGTATACGCAGTCGATCTCACTCAGCACACTTATCACGATAATAGTTGATATGGCACTTGCTTTGGTGGTGGGACTTCTCATATATGCAGTATACAAAAAGTATTACACAGGTGTGATCTACAGCAGATCATTTGCCCTCACACTTGTAGGAATGACAGTGCTTACATGTATGGTAACACTTGCAATCAGTACAAATATCGTTATTTCCTTAGGTATGGTCGGTGCCCTTTCCATTGTACGATACAGGACGGCGATAAAAGAACCTCTTGATATACTTTATATATTCTGGGCAATAACGACAGGTATAACGATCGGTGCCAGCATGTATCTTCTTGCTGCAATAGGACTTCTCTTCATGCTTATCCTTGTAATGACAATGAACAAACGTCAGGCAGCAGCAAAAGCGTATATCGTTGTAATGCACCTTTCAGATGAGGCAGCAGAGGGAAAAGCACTTGATGAACTGAAGAGCTTTGAGCACAAGGTTAAGTCAAAGACAGTAAGAAACGGTTCAACAGAGCTTACTATTCAGGTTGATGCAGACGAGAAGCATCTTGATTTTGCAGATAAGATCAAGAAGATCGCAGGTGTTGAAGACCTTACACTTATCGCTTATGACGGTGAATATCACGGATAAGTTCCGTTTGGTGGAAACTTAATACAGTCCTTGTGAGATCAGCCCTCAGATTGAGTATTGCAAAAAGTTTTTTGCCGAGACTCAATCTGGGGGCGTCAGTTTATACAGCACTTGCATTATAAAGCCACATAGGATAAAATATCTCTTAACTATAGGAATTTGTGCGTGAATGAATATCCGACAACAGTTGATCAGAAAATAACTGGTGTTATCAGAGGAGCAAAGAGATGAACTTGAAAAATAAGGATTTGGGAAGCACCCAGATGTTCAGGGTTGAGACAGAACCTGAAACAGGCGTGAAGGTGGTGCTTTCAACAGTTTATGAAGCATTGACAGAGAAAGGATATAATCCAATAAGTCAGATAGTCGGCTATATAATGTCGGGTGATCCGACTTATATAACAAGCCATAACAATGCACGTTCACTTATCATGAAAGTGGAAAGGGATGAGCTTGTAGAGGAACTTCTGAAGCAGTATATAAGGAGCAACGGCTGGGATAAATGAAATACATAGGTCTCGATTACGGTTCAAAGACAGTCGGTGTAGCTCTGACTGATGAAACAGGGACGATAGCAAGGAGTGCGGAGATTATCAGACGCGAAAAGGAAAAACGTCTCCGGAAGACACTTGCAAGAATAGAAGAAATTATAGTGAACGAGAAAGTCGGTGAAATAGTTCTGGGTCTGCCGCTCAACATGGATGGCAGTGAGGGTGAACGTTCGGAGAAGGCACGTGAATTTGCGGATATGCTGGAGAGACGTACAGGTCTGCCGATTCATATGGTTGATGAGAGACTTACAACTGTTGAAGCCGATGAGATAATGGATGAAACCGGTGTGGAAGGCCGTAAGGAGCGGAAGGCAAGAGTAGATGCCATAGCTGCAGCGGTAATTCTGCAGGATTTTTTAGATAACAGAGATTAAGATATGGAAAAATTAACATTTACTTCAGATGACGGAGAAGCAATAGAATACTTCGTACTCGCAGAGACAACTGTTAAAGGAATACAGTATCTCCTTGTAACAGAGGAGGAAGAGGGCGACAGTGATGCCCTTATACTTAAAGGACTTGCAGCTGAAGACAATCCTGATGAGTCTGTTTTTGAGGCAGTCAGTGATGAAGAAGAGCTCTCTGTCGCAATGGAGGCATTCAGCAAGTTCTTAGAGGACGTTGAATTTGAATGAAAGAACAGAACAACTTAAGACAAGGCTTAAAGCTAAGGGCCTCAAGATAACAACGCAGAGGCTCTTAGTTTTGCGTGTTCTAATGGATAACGCAGGAGAACACCTTACAGCTGAAGAAATATATGCGAAGACATGTGAGCTTAACCCGGGGATCGGATTGGCCACTGTTTATAGATCAATACAGCTTTTGACACAGCTCGGACTTGTAGACCGTATAAATCTTGACGATGGAAGTGCCCGATATGAGATCAGTGATGCGGACGAAGAAAAGGGGAAGCATCACAGGCACCACCATTTGATCTGCCTGAATTGCGGAAAAATCATCCCATTTGAAAAAGATTTACTGGAAGAACTTGAACGGAATGTCTCTGAGACTACGGGATTTCAGATAGTAGACCACGAGGTGAGGTTATACGGATATTGTTCGGATTGTTCAAAGGCCGAAGTTAAGTCAGGACTTAGGACGGAGGAATAAAATTGAAAAAACTGAATAATGAACCCGCATCGAAGCTGAAAGTAATCCCGCTGGGCGGTCTTGAACAGATCGGACTTAATATTACAGCTTTCGAATACGAGGACAGCATTGTTGTTGTAGACTGCGGACTTGCCTTCCCGGAAGATGATATGTTGGGAATAGATCTTTGCATTCCCGATATAAGCTATCTTAAGGATAATATAGAGAAGGTAAAAGGCTTTGTGATCACGCACGGACATGAGGATCACATCGGAGCCCTTCCCTATGTTTTAAAAGAAGTCAATGCGCCGGTTTACGCAACAAAGCTTACGATAGGACTTATAGACCGCAAGCTTGAGGAGCACGGTCTTATTAAGAATGTCAGACGCAAGGTGATAAGACATGGGCAGTCCATAAATTTAGGACAGTTCAGGATCGAGTTTATAAAGACAAATCACTCGATTGTTGATGCTTCTGCACTGGCAATCTATTCTCCTGCAGGAATCGTCGTGCATACAGGAGATTTCAAGGTTGACTACACACCGGTATTCGGTGATGCAATTGACCTGCAGAGATTCGGTGAGATCGGTAAAAAGGGTGTGCTTGCCCTTATGTGTGATTCCACAAATGCCGAGCGAGAAGGCTTTACGAAGTCTGAACGAACGATCGGAAAGGTTTTTGATACTCTGTTTGCAGAGCATACACAGGGCAGGATAATAATTGCCACCTTTGCATCAAATGTTGACAGAGTGAGGCAGATCATCAACACTGCCTATAAATACGGCAGGAAAGTGGTTGTAGAAGGTCGTTCGATGATCAATATAATCGAGACTGCCAGCGAGATGGGTTATCTCGATATACCCGAGAATACCCTTATCGATATAGATCTTATAAAAAATTATCCTGATGAAAAGGTATGCGTGGTAACTACAGGCAGCCAGGGCGAGTCGATGGCAGCGCTTTCCCGTATGGCAATGAATATGCACAAGAAGATAACGATAAAGCCTAATGATACCATAATTTTCAGTTCAAGCCCGATACCCGGAAACGAGAAGGCTGTATCGAGGATCATCAATGAACTTGAAGAAAAGGGTACGACAGTTATCTTCCAGGATACGCATGTTTCGGGACATGCCTGCCGTGAAGAGATAAAGCTGATCTATTCACTTGTGAAACCTAAATATGCGATACCGATACATGGTGAGTTCCGTCACAGAATGGCACAGGCATCTATTGTTAAGGAACTCGGTTATGATGATGAACATATCCTTATGATGCATTCCGGTGATGTGGTTGAGATGAACATGGAGAGCTGCAAAACAGTAAAACATGTTCCCACGGGTTCTGTCTTTGTTGACGGAAGCGGAGTAGGTGACGTAGGAAATATCGTACTGCGTGACAGAAAGCATCTTGCGGAAGACGGAATAGTCATCATAGTACTTACACTGCAGCGCGGTACAGGTCAGATACTTGCCGGACCGGATATAGTATCAAGAGGTTTTGTATATGTGAGGGAGTCCGATGCCCTTCTTGAAGACTCGACGGAAATACTCCGTGACATCATGGACGAGCTTGCTGACAGGGGCGTGAGCGACTGGAGCAAGATAAAGTCGTCGCTTAAGGACGGACTTTCGGATTATCTCTGGAAGAAGACAAAGAGAAGACCGATGATACTGCCGATTATTATGGAAGTTTAAAGAAATGAATGAAGCCTTGACGAACAGCATAAATGATTTTATAAATGCTGTTAAGGAAACCTCTGAATACAGAAATTATAAAGCAAAAAGAATTGCAGTTATGACAGACCCGGAGCTTCGGGGAAAAACCTCGAAGCTCATGATGGAGCATTACAAGCTCTTAACGACAAAGCCGGAAAGCGAACTGTTTGATGCGGAGATCGCTTTTTTCGACAAGTACGAAGAAGTCTACAATATACCGGAAATACATGATTATATTGAAGCTGAGATAAGATTTAACAAGATGCTTCAGAATGTTCTGGAGCAGGTGACAGGCGGATTAAGCTTATGAAGAGTTTCTTAGTGTCCATTATTTCAATACTGTTCAGGATATTTCTGGTGATTCTGGCTCTGTATTATGTCAGTAAAGCCGGGAAAACCGCATATAATCTTGGATACCGTGTTTTTGCCGAACCTGCTGTTTCTTCGGGGACAGGCATTGATATAACGGTTACGATCCCCGAAGGTTCCGGTGCCTCTGAAATTGGTGAGATTTTGGCAGGTAAGGGACTTATTCGTGATGCGTCGCTCTTTAAGTATCAGGAAAGGCTTTCTGCCTATCACGGTAAACTGCAGAGCGGAGTCTATACGTTGAAAACCTCTATGACGGCAGAGGAGATGATGGCTGTCATGTCAGGTGAAGACAATGAGGATGAGGACGAGAAAAAGTAGATAAACAGAATATGATAGTTAATGACAGATGTGTGGCGTATATAAATTCCCTTGATATGGGTAATACGCCCTTTTTAAGTGATTTGGAAAAAGAGGCAAAAGCATCCCGTGTGCCTGTCATAAAGAAAGAGACGCAAAGACTCATAAAATTCATGCTTGCCGTACATAATCCCGTAAATATTCTGGAGATCGGGGCAGCAATAGGTTTTTCGTCTATACTTATGGCAGAGTATTCAGATAAAGATGCGCGGATAACGACCATAGAGAATTATGAAAAACGTATTCCGGTCGCAAAGGAAAACATCCTGAAATCGGGATTTAAGGATAAAATAACCTTACTGGAAGGAAATGCGGAAGATATTCTTCCAACCCTTGAAAACGGTTATGACATGATATTTATTGATGCGGCTAAAGCCCAGTACCCCTATTATCTGGAAGAAGCCTGCAGATTATTGAAGACCGGTGGTCTGATGATCGCGGATAACTGTCTGCAGGAAGGCGATATCTTTGAGTCAAAATTTGTTGTGGAACGCCGTGACAGAACAATACATAAAAGAATGAGGGAATTTCTCTACAAGGTCAGTCATGATGAGAGATTCTCGACAGTGCTGCTTCCGCTAGGGGATGGAGTTACATTAGCGAAAAAAACAGTATGATAACATTTAGGTAAGGATTTATTAAGAATGAGAAAAGCAGAATTACTGATTCCGTCAAAGGGAATAGAAGAATTAAAGACAGCCGTTGTCTATGGTGCGGATGCGGTATATATCGGTGGAGAGACAATGGGACTCCGTGCGGGAGCAAAGAACTTTACTGCGGAAGAGATGAGCGAAGGAATTGAATTTGCTCATAAAAGAGGAACAAAGGTCTATGTGACAGCAAATATACTTGCACATAATGATGACCTTGAAGAAGCGGAAAGATATTTCAAAGAACTCAGGGAGATCAGACCGGATGCACTTATAGTTGCGGATCCCGGGATGTTCAGCCTTGCGAAAGAGGTATGCCCTGAGATAGATCTCCACGTTAGTACGCAGGCAAATAATACAAACTACAGGACATTTCAGTTCTGGAAAAAAATGGGCGCAACGAGAGTAGTGTCCGCCCGTGAATTATCACTGAAGGAAATTAAGGAGATAAAAGAGAAGATAGGTGACAGCCTTGAAATAGAGTCATTTGTACATGGTGCAATGTGCATTTCGTATTCCGGAAGATGCCTTCTTTCGAATTATTTTACAGGACACGATGCAAACCATGGGGAATGCAAGCATCCCTGCCGCTGGAAATATTCGGTAATGGAGGCTTCGAGACCCGGCGTCTATCTTCCGATAGAGGAAAATGACAGAGGCACATTTATCTTCAATTCGAAAGATCTCTGCATGATCGAGCACATACCGGAGCTTATAGATGCAGGTGTTGACTCATTCAAGATCGAGGGAAGGATGAAGACCGCCCTGTATGTGGCAGCTGCGGCAAGAACATACAGAAGAGCTCTTGACGATTATTATGAGTCCGAGGAAAAATACCGCGCAAATATGCCATGGTATCTGGAAGAGATAAAGAAATGCACAACAAGAGAATTCTGTACGGGCTTCTGGTTCGGAAAGCCGACCTACGAGTCCCAGATCTACAG
>CAJORC010000232.1 GCA_905236615.1 uncultured Lachnospiraceae bacterium | reverse complement strand
TATAAAAGAAAAAGACCTGTGGAACAATCCACAGGTCTTTGGAATTATTCGAAAGTTCGAATTACTCTGCCTCAGTTGAAGCTGCCTCTGTTGAAGCCTCCTCAGTAGCCTCTGTTGATGCTGCCTCAGTTGAAGCTGCCTCTGTTGATGCTGCTTCTGTTGAAGCTGCCTCTGTTGATGCTGCTGCTGTTGAAGCGTCAGATGAAGCAGAACCGCAACCCATCATAAGTGTAGCTGCAACCATAGCTGATACCATTACCATAGCAATCTTGTTTTTCATAATAATTTTCCTCCTAATATTATATGCCTGTTGACATATCTTCTCAAAATTAATTTCCGTTGCAACATTTCCTGCAACTGTGGTTAGTATAACCCATAAGGAGGTATTTGTAAACAGATTTTGAGAAATTCATGAACATTTTATATTTTTGTTCATTTTTTGTTCACTTATCTGCCATTTTAAACAAGTCAAACAAATAACAGGTATCTATATTGTGCAATCTAACAGATACAGTTAAAATTCTATCAGCCTTTTGCCTTTAAATTAGCAAGTTCTGTTGCTGCAGCAGGTGAAAGAAGTGTCTCAAATCTGTAGATTATATATCCTGAATAGCCCTGAGCCCTTGCCTTGTCAACCTGTGTTGCAAGGTTTGTATTTGATAATGCCCAGCCCGGATCGTAGGAAAGCGCCTGTCCGCTCTTATAAGCCGCAAGACCTACATAGATCGGAATCCCTGCTTTATCGATAGCCTTCCATGCAGCAACTCTGTTTGAATACATCGTAGTTGCTGCTGATGCACCATACTGGTCTGACCAGTAGATCTGAGGACAGATATAATCAACATATCCCGGAGTTGAGAGCCATGTATTTACATCCGCACCGGAAGCAAGTACATTCTGTATATTTCCCTGGGGAGCAATACCGAAAACCTTGCCTGAAGCCTCACAAACACTGTGAACACTTGAAACCATTGAACTGATCGTAGCTGTTCCCACAGGAGGGAAATAATCGTCAAAATGAATACCGTCTACAGCATAATTGTTAACGATTTCCTGAACGCCGGCAACAATATTATCATTCGTTGCAAGCGCAGCATTTCCTGTAATAACACCATTCCTGTATCCATACGGATTTATCCATGCATGGAAAGACAATCCCTTATTATGTGCAATGCTTACCATATCACTCAAGGGATCAAAGCCCGGGTTTCCGTTGAGCATGACCGTGCTCCATGGATAAACTGCTGAAGGATAGATAGCGTCATTATGTGAACGGACATGCACAATAACTGCATTACAGCCCTGAGCCAGAACTGTATCACACATTGAAGAAAATGATGCATCAAAAGATGCCTGATCTTTCCCTTTAAGATAAGTCTGAATATCCAGAAAAGATATCCATACCCCTTTAAAACCGCTTGCAGCCGTTGCTGCCTGAGCTGTTACCGGCATAGCTGCCGTTAACACGGTAACTGCTGTAAGTGCAGCTGCCAGAAACTTCCTGATTAAGCCTTTCTTTTTCATAATACTCCTTTCATTTTCCTGCGGGCGCATAAATTCCCGCATAAGCGTTTATATTACCATTGTTCGCAATCTTTAACGAACCATCGGTTTCAAATGAAAATTCAAGCGAAACATCATCATCTTTATAAGAAGCACTGTTTCCGCTCACCTGTGCAACACCGACAAACACACTCTTACCGTCTGCATCTTTGAAATTAAATTCAAACGAATTATCATCTCCCGGTTCCAGTGATACAGTCATTTCATCAAGTTTATAACTGCCTTCCCATGAAACCTTTGCATCCTTATCGGGATTATAGAGCTTAAAGTTCTTAAAATCCGAAACCTTATCTGCATCCAGATCATAAACGTAAACTTCACCGGATACCGCATTTACGGCCAGCATCTGATCCATTTCGTTCTCTTCGGAATCTATCACAGTATAAGTATAGTAATAATCGTCACCCACCATGGTTTCTGTATCATAGATAGCGCTGCAGCCAAGTCCGTCAAGCTTTTCCTCAAGAAGTGCGTTTGCATCCTCTTTGCTTATTTCTTCCGGATCAACTTCTTCTTCCTCTTCTTCTGTCTCATTTTCACTCTCGCTGCTGTCAGTGCCAACTGTTATTGTCGCATCCGTCTCTTTCTTATCGCCATTTTCACCGCCGCACGCTGTCATCAGCGCCATCGCCGCAATAAGAGACGCCATAAGTAAATTCTTTCTGAACATATAGCCTCCAATCATCTTCTGTCATCCCTTATGAAAAAACTTTTTGGCACCGCTAAAAAACAGTACCAAAAAGTATTTTCAAAATCCTATTTATTCCAATAGTTTATTATTGCATCTGCTTCAGCTTTAGCAGCCTTCTTCTGATAACTGCTGTTTGTAAGCTTTTCACGGTCTGATGAATTTGTCAGGAAACCATGCTCAACTATCAGTCCGGGTATACCCTTTGCTGCAGAAGTACGGATAACCGAATAATAGTCACCGTTATCGCCGGTTCTGGTCTTGGCTCCGCGGTTGTTTGTATCAAGCGCACCCGATACTGCAGAACTTATCTTAGATGCAAGTGTCTTCTTAGCACATGAAGACTTGATAGAATAATAAACTTCCGTACCTGATGCAGAACTGGAGCCCGAATTACAGTGTATGCTCACAAAAAGATTACATCCTTTATCTTTAGCATAATCCGTCCTGTCAGTAAGACTTACATATGTATCTGATGTCCTTGTGTAATAAACCTTCGCTCCTGCGTCCTCAAGGTATCCGCCTACAAGCTTTGCAATTGTAAGATTTATATCTTTTTCATCATATCCGCCTGAAGAAGCACCGTCATCACTTCCGCCATGGCCGGGATCGATGCAGACTACAAGGCTTGATGAATCAGAATCACCTGATCCACTGCCTCCGCCTGAACTTTCCTTAGCCTTAACCTTGATCCTTGCCTTCGCATAGACATTGGAAGGATCTGCCTTTGATTTTGCATACAGATAGATATACTTTGAAGTTGAAAGCTTCTTCACACCTGTAAGTACACCGCTGCTGCTAACCTTGACATAATCTGTAGGATCGTCTACATCATCAGACTCTAACGAATACTCTATATCATTATTGGTTGTCTTCTTCGGAGTATACTTCAATACTGTCTTCAGTGTTGCTCCGACTCCAACCGTATAGGTGTTTTTCTTAAATTTGATCTTCTCAGGATTCATGAAGTTAACCTTTGCAGGTTCACCAAGAATATATCCTTTTTCACCTATACTTGTATTTGACTCATTATAGTATACAGATGAAACCCTGTATTCTACCATCTCACCGTTAGGTATCTTATCACCCAGAGTATTTCTGTACTTCTTCTTCGTTGAAGTTGCTCCGGATGTATAAGTGCTCAACGGTACAAGCCATGTTTCTGCTCCGTCTTCCGTATCATATTTCTTTGTAGTCTTATTATAAGTATATAACTGTGTTGGAGCAACGTAACCTACTATATGGCTGCCGTAGTTGCTTGTGTTGTATTCCCAGTCAAGCTTTGCATCAGCTCTTGCTTCACTGTCCTCATAATATTCCGCAGTAAGATTCGTCGGTGCTTCCGGTCTTCCGAACTCGCTTACAACCTCTGAAGTAGTTCCTGCATTACCGTTAATATCAGCTGTATCCTCTGTTGCATATCCTCCGGTATAAGCTGTTACCCTGAAATAGTACGGTATTCCCATAGGAATATCTGTGATCTCAACCTTACGGTTTGTATACCAGCTCTTGTAATCTCCAGTGGTCTTGCTGGTAACGAATTTCTTTACATACACGCCGTTTGATGATGCTGTGAAATTCTGGTCGGTCGAATACTCGATGAGGTAACCTGTTGCCTTCTTTACCTTTGAATAGGTAAAGTGTATTGCATGCATTCCATCTGAAAAGCCTTCAACTTCAGGTGCGCTTCCGCTTGTAAGCTTTACCTTCTTCCATGCTGTATATGCGCTTGCAGGAACAGTATAAGTCTTTCCATAATCATTGATAGTAAGCTCAGGTGCTGCAACGCGCAGGAAGAATGTTACATTTTTCTGCTTTGCAATAGTTACATCAGTTCCTCCTGCATCATAATAATGCAGAGTCTGGATTGATGAATTCTTTTTTGTATATTTCGCTGCAGTCATTGCCGAAACAGACGCCGTTACTGTTTCGCTGTTCGTCTTATTCCTTACAGCATGCTGTACAAGGTAATTGCTGTTTCCGGTATTTGCAAACTGAAGATCGATATAAGCAAAGTTTGCACCGCTCTGTGCAGCTATCATTTTCGGTACACACTGAACATATCCGGGTGTCTCACTGACACCGTAAGTTCCTGCACCATCATTACCGTAAGCAAGAACCTTATAAACAAGATTTCCGCTTGCAGTCATCGCATCGTATGCTGAACTATCAAGATAGCTGGCTTTTTTCTGCTTTTCCGAAAGAATCGTCCAGCTCTTGTCAGCATTCATTCTAAAGATACTGTATCTGAGCTTCTTTGCATTAACCGGCTTCTTCCATGTAACCTTGACTCTTCCCTTTGTATCCATAACGGCTTTTAACTTACGGATGTCACCCATAGCGTTGACAGCCTCGTCATAGCCGCTTGTAACAGTAAGAGTTCCGAATTTCAGGTCAAGTACATAGTTATTAAGGTCTGTATTCTTTCCTGCCTTTACAGTAAAGCTGTTATCCGATACACCTACTGAAGAAATCGAGCCTGTGAAATTATACTCAAAACTGTCATCACCCGGAAGTTTGGGTTCTGACTCAAGTTCATGAGCAACTAAAGGTTCAGGCAGTATCGATGTTCCATCCGTGATGGTCTTGCTTGCGCTCTTTGAGGTAAGCGTAAGTTCTACAGGCGTGATAGTATATTCAAAACTTGCGTCTTTACTAACTGTCTTATCGCCTTTTACAGCTGTTGCAACAACATTTACACTGTATTTGCCTGCATCAGCCGGTCTGAACTCTTTAAGATCTTCCTTGGTATTTCCACTGACAGTATATGAAAATCTTACTTTAGTATCATAACCATCACAATGTTCAAAGATTATATCAGGTGATACTGTCCTTGAACTGTCATCAAATTCTACTTTATTATTCTTTTCTATATTACGGGTATCGATCGTGATAGAAGGTTCAGATACACTGGTATCAGG
>CAJORC010000231.1 GCA_905236615.1 uncultured Lachnospiraceae bacterium | reverse complement strand
CTTCTTGCAATAACCGCAGGAAGCAATATCCTTCGTCTTGTTCCGCCGCTCGTATTTGAGAAAGAGCATATCGATGAAATGTGCGAAATATTATCGAAAGTGCTGTAAGATCGGGCTTTGATATCAAAAATGTCAAAAATGTTAAAAAAATATTGCATATTTCAAATTCTAAGAGTAGAATGGAAATGCAATCGGGTTATTATGCGCCTGACGGAGATATGAGTCAGGAGTGTTAAAATGTTAGGAAAGTCTATATGGCACCGTAGCATCTGTAAAAGAGAACTTGTTGCGGTGCTTTTTTCTTTGTTTGCAGCTCTGATAATGAGCGGATGCGGTGCCGATACAGCAATAGAAGCTGAACTTGCCGGTACGGAGAGCAGTGAAACAGCAGCGGAAACGACGGAAATTGCGGCAGAAACAGAAGTTCCGGACGAGATATATGTATATGTCTGCGGAGCTGTGGAAAAACCCGGCGTCTATAAACTCGATACCGGAAGCCGGGTGTTTGAAGCTGTTGAAAAGGCCGGAGGACTGAATAGAGAAGCGGCGGAGGATGCCGTTAATCAGGCACTGGCTCTGGCAGACGGTGATGAGATAAGGATACCGACTAAGGAAGAGGCGGAAAAAGCCGAAAATGTCCGCCCTGCGGGAACGGATACAGAGGCAGAAGATGGCAGGGTCAATATAAATACCGCATCGGCCTCGGAACTTACAGGTATCAGCGGAATCGGGAAAACAAGGGCTGAGGCTATAATCAGCTACAGAGAGAACAACGGGGCTTTTGCAGGCATAGAAGATATTAAAAAAGTGCCGGGGATAAAGGACGGACTTTTTAATAAAATAAAGGAAAAGATAAGGACGTAGGAGTTTAATGAGCAGAAGAGTACTTTTGGTTGATGATGAAAAGAACATTGTAAAAGGACTTGCATTTGCACTGAAACAGGATGACATGGAAGTAGAGACAGCGTATAACGGTGAGGATGCACTTGAGATGGTGAAATCAAATGATTATTCGCTTATTTTGCTTGATGTCATGCTGCCTAAACTCAGCGGCTTTGATGTCTGCCAGCAGATAAGGGAGTTTTCTGATGTTCCGATAATCATGCTGACGGCCAAGGGTGATGATATGGACAAGATACTCGGTCTTGAATACGGTGCCGATGACTATATCACGAAGCCTTTTAATATTCTTGAGGTAAAAGCAAGAGTAAGAGCTCTTATAAGGCGTTTCGAGAAGTCTACACGCAAGGAAGAACCTTCGACCATGATAGAAAAGGGAAGCCTTAAGCTTGATCTTGACGGCAGACGTACCTTTGTAAAAGATAAGGAAGTAAACCTTACGGCAAAAGAATTTGACCTGCTTGAATTTCTGGCAAAGAATCCTAATAAGGTTTATTCCAGAGTTGTACTCTTAAATACCATCTGGGGAAAAGACTATCCGGGAGACGAGCGTACGGTTGATGTTCATGTAAGGCGTCTTCGTGAGAAGATAGAAGAGTCTCCGAGCAACCCGCGATATGTTCATACAAAGTGGGGCGTTGGATATTATTTTCAGGCGTGAGTGATATATGTTAAAAACCATCATTTCCTTTATCATTCAAAAATCAAAGCTCTTAAAAAGCTTAAAATTCAGAATTCTTGTGATCGTACTGCTTGTAGGAGCAGTATCGATCACAGTCATGAGGGCAGGTATCTTAAATGACTATGTCAGCCGTGCCGTCTCTAACCAGACCAATAATGCAGTAACACAGTTCAGAATACTGTCAAATCACCTATCTAAGGTTAAATTCCTGGAAAATACAGATGATAATAATACGGATGAAGAATTAAGCCTCTTTTCGAGTTTCTTTAACGGGCGTATTCTAGTTATAGACAGCAATTTCAAGGTTGTTGCCGATACTTATGATATGTCGGTAGGAAAGACCATGGTCGCAAAGGAAATAATAAACTGCGCCGAGACGGGAAGCGTCATTCAGAATTATGATGATGTAAATGCCTACATAGAGCTTGCAGTACCTATTTATGAAAGCGATAACAAAACGGTAAAGGGTGTTATTTTTGCCAGTTCATCAACGAGTACGATAGCGGATAACCTTGACGTGCTGAGGCGGAAAAACGATATTCTTGTCGTTACACTTATCTCGCTCATATTTATTTTTGCACTGATAGCATCCTCGATACTGGTAAATCCTTTCAATAAGATCACGAAAGTCATTGATTCGGTTGATGAGGGCTTCGGGGTTACGGGTGTGAAGATTCCCGACTATACGGAGACTGAGGCGATAATGGAGGCTTTCGACAAGCTTCTGAGCCGCATGAAGATTCTGGATGATTCAAGACAGGAATTCGTATCAAATGTCTCCCATGAGCTTAAAACTCCGCTTGCCTCGATGAAAGTTCTTGCTGATTCCATCAGAATGGGAGATGATGTCCCGGTGGAAACTTACAGGGAGTTCATGGATGACATCGCGGACGAAGTAGACAGGGAGAATAAAATAATCAATGACCTTCTTTCACTTGTGAAGATGGACAGGAAAGCGGGAAAGCCAAATATCAGTACTGTTGATATAAATCTTATGATATCACAGATGATGAAAATGCTTCTTCCCATTGCGGAAAAGAGCAATATCGAGCTGATCTTTGATGACGAAGGCAGGCAGATAGCTGCTGAGATCGACGAAACGAAGATGACGCTTGCGCTTATGAATCTGGTTGAAAATGCGATAAAGTATAACAGACCCGGAGGATGGGTCAGAGTTGATACGGATGCCGATTACCAGTTTTTTACAGTGAAGGTTTCCGACAACGGAATTGGTATTCCGGAGGACTCGATAGAGCATATCTTTGAGAGGTTCTACCGGGTGGATAAATCACATTCCAGAGAAATCGGCGGAACAGGCTTAGGACTTGCGATAACCCGTAATGTAATACTGCTTCACAGAGGTGCGATCAAGGCAACAAGCGTTGAGGGAGAAGGGACAACCTTTATTGTAAGGATCCCCGTTAAGTATGTGGAATGAATAATTTTTTGAAAAAGTTAAATTTAATAATACTGTTTACAATGCTCGCAGGGTTATTTTCGGGATGCGGAAACAGCGAAAAAAGTCCGGCTGATGAAGACGGTTCTTTAAGTGTGTTTTTTGTGAATCAGGACAACGATCAGGTTTTTTCAGAGGATACCGGAATCAAAGGAGGAGAAGCTGATATAGAGAAGCTTCTTCAAAAACTTGATGAAGGACCGAAGGATGAAAAATTAAAGAAGATCCTGTATGAGAAAACCTCGCTGGAAGATTATTCAGTGGATGATATGAAGACACTTAATCTGAATTTTGACGAAAGATATAACAATCTTGAAAAAGCAGAAGAAGTCCTTTTCAGAATGTCTCTGGTCAATACCTTTACCCAGCTTAAAGATATTTCCTATATGAGCATATCCGTTAATTCCCTGCCGCTAACGCTTGATGACGGAACTGAGGTTGGACTTATGTCCGCCTATTCGTTTATAGAGAATGCAGGTAAGGAGATAAGCGCATATTCAAAGACCACCCTGCATCTGTATTTTGCGGACAGCAGCGGAAAAAAGCTTATTAAAACCGATAAAAGCCTTGTCTATTCCAGTAATATAGCAATGGAAAGACTTGTGATGGACAATCTTATACAGGGGCCTCCCGACGGAACACTGTTCCCTACGGTATCACCCGATACAAAAGTCAACAGTATAGATATCAGAGACGGTATCTGTTACTGTGATCTGGATTCTGCGATAACAGACCAGGCAAGCAATGTTTCGGAAGAGGTTGTTTTTTATTCGCTTGTCAATTCGCTCTGCGAGGTCAGGGGAGTAAGCAAGGTTCAGATATCCATTGACGGTGAGACAGACAGAGTTTTCAGGGAGAAGATAGAACTTGATAAACCTTACACTCGTTCTCTGGAGCTGGTTTCGCCTGAAAGGAAGTGACATAAACTGAAAAGACCGCTTGCGTGGGCAGGCATCATAGTTTTTATTCTGCTGCGGCTCCTGACCGGGCTGCAGCCTGTAAAAATCTATGATGCCGAAGAAAAGGCCGGGCATCCGTGCACGATAGAAGGCAGGGTGTCAGACAGATATTTAAAAAACGACAGATTTATAATTGAAATTCATAATGTCCGCATTCTGACATATCCCGCGGACGATAAAAAATCCCAGACAAAAACTGAATATTTACGAGGTGCGGTATGTTACCTTAACGACAGTACAGCAGAAGAGTCTCTTCCGCTTATGGGGCAGGCTGTACGGCTTAAGGGAACGCTTTATCCTTTTGAGAGGGCGCGAAATCCGGGTCAGTTCGATCTTGCGGAATACAGGGCTGGTCATGGCTTTGATATTTCCTTAATGGACGCGGAAATTTTGGCTAAAGGCAGAAATTATAATTTCTATACTGAAATGCTGAAAAGAATCCGCGAGAAAGCGGCAGGTATTTTCCGTGAGAATCTTTCTGAAGAAGATGCCGGAGTGGTTTCAGCCATGCTTTTGGGAGATAAAAGCTCTCTTGACAGTTCGCTGAAGGATCTGTATAAAAGGGCGGGAATCGCGCATATCTTATCGATCTCAGGTCTTCATGTGAGTATTATAGGTATGGGGCTTTACAGGCTTTTACTTAAGATAAGACTTAAAAAAATCCTTTCTCTTACAATAAGCATCGTATTTGTCATATCCTATGCTGAAATGACAGGTGGAACAGCCTCGGTCATCCGGGCTTCTATAATGTTCGGAATCTGTTTAACCGCGGAAATTATTGGGCGGAGCTATGATATATTATCTGCGCTGTCCCTTTCTATGATAATTATACTTGTAATGCGGCCGGCACTGACAACGGATGCGGGATTTCTCCTGTCTTTCGGGGCAGTCAGCGGAATTGCGCTGGCAGGTCCGGCTGTTAAAAAAATTATTGATATTGAACTTCCTAAAATATTACAGGCACTGGAGATCAGTTTTTCAGTAACTGTTTTTACACTTCCGATAGTTCTTTTTTTCTATTACCAGATCCCTGTTTTTTCAATCCTGTTAAATCTGATCATCGTACCGCTGCTGACCATACTCATGATAATGGCGATAGCGCTTGTTATTATCGGCGCTGCCGGGCTGCCTTTAACTGCTGTACCGGCAGCAGTCTGCCATCTGATACTTCTGTTTTACAGATTTTGCTGTCGCATCTTCAGTGAAGCGGACGGAGCGGTGCTCATTGCGGGAAGACCGTCGGGAATAAGGATATTTCTTTATTATCTGATCCTTTTTTCTATACTGGTCTTTGTTTCGGGATCAAAGCAGAAGAAATATTTTAAGGCAGTGATCCCGATTGGATTTATGATCATGCTTGGATTGATGTTTTTTAAACCGGTTAGCGGACTTGAATATCTCATGCTGGACATAGGGCAGGGAGACTGTAATTTTATCAGAAGTCCCACAGGAGTCAGCTATATGATCGACTGCGGGAGCAGTGATGAGAAGGATATTGCAAAATATAAGGTTCTTCCGGTGCTCAGATCAATGGGCGTTTCGAGGATCGACTATGCGGTCATGACTCATTCGGATGCGGACCATATTAACGGTTTTACGGAAATTCTGGAAATGGAAAAAGGTGAAGGGATGAGGATAAAGACCATGATACTGCCTGACATAGCGGAAAAGGATGAATCATATATTAAGTTTATGGAGCTTGCCCGAAAGAAAGGCTGTGATATCAGATTTATAAAGAAAGGGGATTCCTTCAGTGACGGGGAAATGACGGTCAGATGCTTAAATCCGGAAAAGGGATGCAGGGCAGAGGATGCCAATTCATATTCGACAGTTCTGAGTGTGGAATACAGGGCTTTTTCACTGCTGCTGACGGGTGACGTTCAGGGGGAAAACGAAGAGAGGCTTGAGAAAACGGTCAATGGAAAATATACGGTTCTGAAGGTAGCGCACCATGGCTCTAAAAACTCTTCGCCGGAGGAGCTTTTAAGGATTATAAGACCGTGTTATGCAGTGATATCGTGTGGGCGGGAAAACAGATACGGGCATCCGCATGATATTACGATGGAAAAACTTAAGGCTGTCGGGGCGGAAACATTAGTAACAAAGAACGTCGGGGCAATAGAGATAAAAACCGACGGAATTAAATTAAGGATAAAGGAGAGTTTAAAAAATGATGATAAATAAGATCAATAGGGACAAAACAAAGGCTATTGCTGCGGCATCGGCTGCGGCAGTGATCATGGTTTCACATCTGCCTTTTGCCTATGCGGAAGCAGAAAGCAGCAGATCTGTAAATGAGATGCAGTCAGAGAACAGCAGGCAGTCTGAAAATTCGCGTTCTGAAAATTCAAACACAAATGAAGAGACGGAGTCCGAAAACAGCAAAAACCTGATATCGCTGACCGTAAGTAAAGACGAGGTAAGGTACACAAGGGGAAAGGTGAGGGTTTATATTGACTTATCTGACAGCCTGAACAGGGGAATAAGCAGTATTGAATATTCACTGGATGATTCCTCTTCCAAAATTCCGGCGGCAGCGCTGAATGAACGGAGGATTGAAAGCTATGAAAACGGGGGAGTTAAAAGGGTAGAAATAGAAACATCTGACAATGGAATATACACGGTAAAGGCATTTGATGCTGATGGGAATGTGTCAGAGAATAAGATCGAAATAAAGAGCATAATAAAAAGGCAGGCAGCAATGGCGACGGATTCTTATAAATATAAGGTCAGTTTTAAGCCTGAGAAGACACAGGCATCGGAACTGCCAAAAGAAGAGGAGATTCCGGTGAAAAAGGAGCTAATGCTTCATGGAGATAAACAGGATAAGAGATCAAAGAAAATCTATCCTGCAGAATTTAAGAGATTTATCAGGAAGACCGGTAAAAGACAGGAGGGAAAAGGAGACGGCAGGATTTTTGATCTTATCGGAGAGAAGACTCTTGCAGGATTTGAGGCAATAGAAGACAGCGGTGCAGCAGACTATATTAAAAAAGTCATGGGAACCGGTGCAGCTGATGATGACGGTGAAGAACTTGTCTATAATGCCATGACGGGGAAAATGGAAAAGAAAAGCAAGGTCGATAATATGAAGAAAAAAGGTTCGGGAATCGGGATTGCGCTAATTCTTGCCGGCCTTATGTCCTTTATTTTGTCCAAACTTAAACTAAATTTCAAAAAGGCTTTTTCCGATATAAAAACTGATATAGTGAAATATTTATATCGGAGGTAAGACAGATGAGATTAAAGAAAATTGTTCTGTTAGTCATAACGGTAGTGTTTGTGCTCATGCTCGGCGCCATAATTTTTCTGGCAATCAGGATGAACGGAGAGCATGCGGCTTATGTTAAGGCTGCAGAAGAACTGGAAAATACCCAGAGGGGCATACAGGGACTGAACGATCAGCTGATGGATGCAAAACGTAAAATAGCCGAATACGAAGGTGTGGAATTCAGGGAGAAGACCGAAGAGGATGATCCCCTTGCAAATATTTCAATTGCCGATATTGCAGCGTATGATCTTTCTGATGAGATGATGGTAAAGCTCGCGGCGGATCCGGAGGTCGAGGAAGACCATTATGTAAAGGCCGGGATAACTCTTTCGCTCAATACAAAGGATAAGGATTATGCCACATATTCAGCCACGCTTGCAGCTAATGAGGGTCTGATAAAGGACAGCATAAATAAAGTTCTGGGTTCATGTACTTATACCAGAATAAAGAAGATGCAGGTAGAGGATGTACAGACGGACATATTAAAGGAACTTCGGAGAATGTATGATTCTGATTTTATAGTGGGAGTTTCTTTCAGCAGCTGGTATATACAGTAAGGCAGTACTTGACGTAAAGCCCAACCTGTGAGAAGATAGAGGACATGGGACAGACGGCTGATGATATAAAAAATAAGACTTTTCGCAGTGTCTATCTTCTTTACGGGGAAGAGGGATACCTGAAAAGACTTTATAAAAAGCGTTTCATATCAGCACTTGTTGCAGACGGAGATAATATGAACTTTGCTGTATTCTCCGGCAAGGAAACAGACACGAAGGAACTG
Source organism: uncultured Lachnospiraceae bacterium (assembly GCA_905236615.1). Classification (GTDB taxonomy): domain Bacteria; phylum Bacillota; class Clostridia; order Lachnospirales; family Lachnospiraceae; genus NK4A144. The sequence continues at coordinate 5,316 of CAJORC010000231.1, read as the reverse complement.
ATAGAATTAGCCGACACAATGCCGTTTTTGGCAGAGAAAAGACTCATAATAGTTGAAGAAAGCGGATTTTTCAAAAAGTCCAATGAAGAACTGTCGGATTACCTGAAGAAAGTTCCGGAGGAGACCTGTCTGGTTTTCATAGAGAACGAAGTCGATAAGCGCGGTAAGATGTATAAAGCCGCGGCAAAATACGGCTGCGCAGAGGAAATGAAAACGCCGGAGGAAGCCCAGCTTAAAAAATGGGTGGCAGGAACGCTTCAGAAAAACGGTAAAAAAATTCGCAGTTCATCTGTGGATTTTTTTATTGCGAGAGTCGGAAACAGTATGTGCACGCTTGAAAGTGAAATGGATAAACTGATATCCTATACGGGAGAGCGGGAAGTCATCGAAGATGAGGATATTGCAACTATATGTTCGGTTCATCTTTCGAACACAGTCTTTGACCTTGTGGATGCGGTTTCGGGCGGACACCAGAAAAAAGCCATGGAACTTTACGGAGAAATGCTTTCAGCCAAAGAACCGGCAATGAGGATACTGTTCCTGATAGTAAGAGAATTTGCTGCACTGCTTGCGGTAAAGGAAGTCAGCAGGAATACCAGAGATAAAAAAGAGATTGCTGCGGTGATCGGAAAGCCTTTCTTTACAGTTGCTAAATATCAGGCGGCAGCGGCCAGATTCACTGGTGAAGAATTAAAAAAAGCCATAGAAGAGTGCGTTGAAATGGAAGAATTGGTAAAGACAGGAAGGATTACAGAAACACTGAGCGTGGAACTGATAATCGCGCATCTGAGTCGCAGAGAGGTGGTATGATTTTATGAGGGATATACCGGTCAAAGGAGAAAAATACCGACATTTCAAAGGAAATGACTATGAAATACTGGCAATTGCAAGACACTCGGAGACGATGGAAGAGCTGGTAATATATTTCCCGGTAAAAACACCCGAGAAGATATTTGCAAGACCGCTTACAATGTTTATGAGCGAAGTCGATCATGAGAAGTATCCGAATGCAGGTCAGGAATACAGATTTGAAAAGATAGCGGATGCTCCGGACAGCGGATACAGCGAGAATGATGATGAAGGGCTTGAAAGTGTTCCGCCGTTACTTCTGGAGTTTCTTGATGCTGATACTTATGCGGATAAGCTTGTGATATTTGACAGAATGAAAAACAGCATCACTGATGAGATGATCGATGCAATAGCGGTTTCGCTGGATACGGAAGTTGATAAACTTCCTCTTGAGGAAAGGTACAGGCAGATAAAGGATATTCTTTTGATGCATGAGTCATACGAAACAACGAGATTAAGGGGATAAAGGAAAAAATGAAGATTTTGTCATTTGCTGTGCCGTGCTATAATTCAGCGGCTTACATGAGACACTGTATTGATACGCTTCTGGAGGGCGGAGATGAGGTAGAGATACTCATTATCGATGACGGCTCCACAAAGGATAATACGGCTGAAATTGCCGATGAATATGAGAGAAATTATCCGGGAATCTGCAGAGCGATTCACCAGCCTAACGGCGGACATGGCGAGGCTGTAAATACCGGTATCAGAAATGCCAAGGGACTTTATTTTAAGGTTGTCGATTCTGATGACTGGGTAGATCATGATGCCTATATGAAAGTCCTTGAGACTCTTAAGGAAATGATCTATGGTGAGAGCGTCCTTGACATGCTGGTGTGCAATTTCGTTTATGACAAGGTGGGTGTAAAGAGGAAAAAGGTCATGACTTACCGTTTTGCTCTTCCCAAGGAAAAGCTTGTGTCATGGGATAAGATCGGTCATTTTCATAAGGGACAGTATCTGCTCATGCATTCCGTGATCTTTCGTACAAGACTGCTTCATGACTGCGGCATGAAGCTTCCGGCACATACTTTCTATGTGGATAATATTTTTGTATTTGAGGCTCTTCCTTTTGTAAAGACTATTTATTACCTTAATGTTAATTTCTATCGTTACTTTATTGGAAGGGATGACCAGTCCGTAAACGAAAAGAATATGATAGCAAGAGTTGACCAGCAGCTTCGTGTTACAAGAATGATGCTGGATTTCTTCAGGTCAACGAAACTTCCAAGGGGAAAACTCAGAAGATACATGGTAAGCTATCTTGAGATAATGATGTGCGTGTCTTCCATAACGCTTATTCAGGCAAATACTGAGGAAGCTCTGCAAAAGAAGAAAGAGCTTTGGGAATACCTTAAGGAAAAAGATTTCTGGCTTTATATGAAGCTTAAAAACGGAGTTCTTGGAAGAACCGTGAACCTGCCGGGAAAACCGGGACGCAAGATTTCCATAGGCGGATACAAGCTTGTTCACTGGTTTGTAGGTTTTAACTAAAAATAAGCAAAATAAAAACTTTTTGATACAGTTCTAACTGTCTGTATCAAAAAGTTTTTTTATTTTTATTAAGCCTGATTCCTGTCAAGATATCTTCTTTTGCGGCGTTTCAGAACAGCTATACGCTCTGCGGCGATACTGTAGTCGATCACATAAGCAAAGAAATACATGACCGTGGCAAGAATGAAAGCAGTGATAACATCAAATACCGAATGCTGTTTTAAGAACATCGTTGAAAGAATTATCGATAAAGTAAGAATGAAACTCGTGACCATAAGCGGCCTGTTTTTGGAAAGCTTTTCGGAATTACTTAACGCAAAATAGCATCCGAGAGAATTGTAAACATGAATACTCGGGAAGATATTTGTTGCTGTATCCGACCGGTAGAGATGTATAACAAGCCTTGTAAACAGGTTATTACGCGGGAAAACCGACGGGCGGAGTGTGTCACCGTTAGGATAAAATGTAGACACAAGAAGAAAAATCGTCATTCCTGTTATAAGGAAAATGCATAGTTTTTTGTATTCGGATTTATCGGTGAATACAAAATACAAAATTGTACCTGCAACATAGAAAAACCAGAGCAGATAAGGTACGATGAAATATTCATTAAACGGAATTATATCATCAACAGCCATGTGTATTATGTGATATGAATTCTGTACCGTGTGCTCCAGAAACATAAACCAGGGGATATAGATCATCGAAAATATTATAAATATCCCGGCATGAGAATATCTCTTGAGAAAAAGTTTCATAGGCATCTCCCTTTTTTCTGTAACAAGTTAGAAATAATTTTATCATATATAGGAGAGCCATTCAAGAAAGGCGGGGGCACTTTTTAGTGTACAAATGAAAATGCCTATGTTATAATCAATAAGTCGTTGCGTTAATGCACAAAAGTAAATTATTGTAGAGATCTTTTGTTTAAGAGGAGGAAGAGCATGTATTCATTGGACGAACTGCGTTCAGTTGACCCTGAGATCGCTGAGGCTATTGTTAAGGAACAGGAAAGACAGAATAGCCATATAGAACTTATTGCGTCGGAAAACTGGGTTAGCAAGGCCGTTATGGCTGCGATGGGAAGCCCGCTTACAAACAAGTATGCCGAGGGTTATCCGGGTCACAGATACTATGGCGGATGTGACTGCGTTGATATTGTGGAAGACCTTGCCAGAGAGAGAGCAAAGAAGTTATTCGGATGTGAATACGCTAATGTTCAGCCTCATTCAGGAGCTCAGGCAAATATGGCAGTATTCTTTGCCATGATGAAGCCCGGTGATACTTTCATGGGAATGAACCTGGATCAGGGCGGTCATCTTTCACACGGTTCACCGGTTAATTTCTCAGGCTCATATTTTAACTGTGTACCTTACGGTGTAAATGCTGAAGGCTTTATAGATTATGATGAAGTTTTAAGAATAGCAAAAGAGTGCAGGCCGAAGATGATAGTAGCAGGAGCTTCTGCTTATGCACGTACGATCGACTTTAAGAAATTCAGGGAGATAGCTGATGAGGTAGGGGCATACCTTATGGTTGATATTGCCCATATCGCAGGTCTTGTCGCAACAGGATATCATCCGTCACCTATCGGTATTGCTGATGTTGTTACCACAACAACACACAAGACTTTGAGAGGACCCAGAGGAGGACTTATCCTTTCAAGTGTGGAGACAGCTGACAAGTTCAAATTCAACAAGGCTGTTTTCCCGGGTATTCAGGGCGGTCCGCTTATGCATGTTCTTGCTGCAAAGGCAGTCTGCTTTAAGGAAGACCTTCAGCCTGAATTCAAGACTTATGCAAAGAACATTATTGATAATGCACAGGCTCTTGCAAACGGTCTTATCAGCCGCGGCCTTTCGATCGTTTCAGGCGGAACAGACAACCATCTTATGCTCTTAAACCTTGAACCTCAGGGACTTACAGGTAAAGAAGTTGAAGCTCTGCTTGATGAGGCTCATATAACAGCAAATAAGAATACTATCCCTAACGATCCTCAGAGTCCGTTCGTTACTTCAGGAATCCGTCTCGGAACACCTGCAGTTACAACAAGAGGATTCAATACCGCAGACTGTGATGAAGTGGCACGTGCAATCTCACTTATCGTTCTTGGCGGCAAGGAGAAGGTTTCCGAAGCACGCGCAATAGTTAAGACTCTTACGGATAAATATCCTTTATTCTAAAAAGAATTAAATTTTTTATGTTTTTTTTCTTACCTCTGTGCTATACTTTTTTACAGCACAGAGGTTTGTTTTAGGGGAAAATATTTTATTATGGTTTTCAGTTCACTGATATTTTTATTCAGGTTTTTACCTGTTTTTCTTATAATATATTATCTTGTACCTTTCAAATTCAAGAATCCGGTCTTATTTGCGGGAAGCATAGCTTTCTACGCATGGGGAGAACCGAGATATCTGGTTCTTGTTTTGTTTTCTATTCTTATAAATTATTCGCTTGCAAGGATGATGTGTTCATATGAAAAGGGCAGTCTCCAGCGGAAATTAATGTTTCTGCTGGCTATTTTTTATGATGCTGGAATGCTGCTTGTTTTCAAATATCTGGTATTTATCCTTAAAAGCATAAATGAGCTGACCGGATTAAATATAGGAGTTCCTGCGATCACGCTGCCTCTTGGAATAAGTTTTTATACTTTCCAGATAATGTCTTATGTGATTGATGCGTACAGGGAAAAGTGTGAGTATGAAAAGTCCATCTTAAACCTTGGAACTTATCTGCTTATGTTCCCACAGCTTATAGCAGGACCTATAGTTATATATGAAAAAGTTGCGGATGCGCTCAAAGCAAGGGAGATAAGCGCAGAGCATATAGAGAATGGTTTTAAGACTTTTACACTTGGCCTTGGGGCAAAGGTTATCTTTGCAAATACACTTGGAAATATCTGGAATGCCACAGACTCCGCAGGCTATGCGAATATTTCAACAGGTTTTGCATGGCTTGGAGCGGTTGCTTATT
>CAJORC010000230.1 GCA_905236615.1 uncultured Lachnospiraceae bacterium | reverse complement strand
CTGCTCAGGATCCGAAATGATGATATCATCGTCTGTTACAAGGAAAGAATTTACTATCTCCCTCTTTGCTGCAAAAGACTTACCGGATCCCGGTGTGCCAAGGATAAGCCCATTAGGATTCTTAAGGAGCTTCCTGTCAACCATGATTAGGTTGTTTGAAAGAGCATTAAGCCCATAATACAAAGCCCCTCTGTGATCCTGGAATAATTCCTGAGTTGTGAACGGTACAAAGATTGCTGTGCTTGAAGTTGTCATTCCTCTCTGGATATCAACCTCGTTATAAGCAAGTGGTAGGGTACTCACAAGTCCCTGTTCCTGCTGGAAATCAAGGCGCACCAGATTGCAGCTGTGTTTCTGCGCTATGGATGATGCCTGGAAGATGTTATTATCAAGCTCTTCCTTTGTCTTTCCGGTATTCATGATAAGGAATGTCAGAAGGAACATTCTCTCGTTCTGTGACTGAAGTTCTTTCAAAAGAGCCTTTGCATCTTTTCCATATGTGGCAAGATCACTTGGTATGATTTCCATGTCATATCCGGCACGGACAGCCTTTTTCTGCTCTTCAATCTTACTTCTGTCAAGCTCGGTGATTGTGTGCTTTACTGTTTTTATCGCCTCATTCTGGTCAACAGAATGAAGATGCATCGTTACTATCTGGCTTGATTCCATTCCAAGAAAGTCTGCCAGCATCCTGTCGCTGATATCCGATGCATCGATTGAGAGAAAGCTCATACTGCACCAGGTATCACCCATCTTGAAATACCTGCCGTTTGGGAACTCAAATGAACTTGGAGCTATGAAGTCCTTTACTGATAACCCTGACTTAACAAGATATTTCCAGTCAAAATGGAACTTCGCATTATCTCCCATGTGAAGCTGCTTATGCATGAGGGCAAGCCTCTGTTCTCCATTTAATGTCTCAGCTATAACGCCAAGTCTCTTGAAGTTGTTCAGGATATCCATCTCGATATGGATGAGTCTTGGTTTTGCTGATCTCATGGAATCTGCATGGATACCGAAAGTAATATACTTCACTTTTGTAAGACCATTATTACCGGCCTGCATGTTTCTAAGGAGTATTCCAGAATACTCATCCCTTACATCATTGAAAGGATCTCCCTGATGTGCTATCGCAATCTTTTTCTCAAAATCTCCTACTTCCGTTGCAAAGTTCATGAATGAAAGCTGGAAGTGTACGGAGCTGTCAAAGAAATTAAGAAAGCTGCACCATTCCTCGAAGATTTCTGTTTTATCATCCTGCTGGGCAAGCTGATAATTGATATCCTGGAATTGTATTGTTTTTGTGTAATAGTCCATTCCCACCCTGACAATGCCGTCAGGGAATACTCTGTCAAAAGGAAGTGTCTGCTGCGCTGTCCTTGGTGTCCCGTCATCCCTCTGGGCATTTTTTATTATCTCTTTTACCTGTTCCTGTTCTGACTTTGATAGGCCTTCCGGCATCTGGAACTTTCTTTCGTTCTTATTTTTTCTCCATGGAACTACGAACAATCTTTTTCACCTCCCTTTCTGCCCTGACACTTCGCTCCAGAGCTGAATAATAATTATCCGTTTTATACGGACGTTTTCTTGGCCGAACGAACACGGCCTCTATAAAGTGCCCAAGATAAACTTCCAAAGGTCTTCCGTTCTTCTCATACATGGCAAAAAAGAAGATGGGCATCATTATGACCATCATGCTCATGACTGCCACATTGACAGGAGCCATGCTCTTTATAAGAAAAAATGACGGAACTCCTATGAGCGCCGCCACAATAAAGCATATGATCTGTCTTTTTGTAAGATTAAGGAAAACCTTGCTCTTTACCTTTGTAAGGTCTCTTGGCACTGATATATATGAAGCTGCCATATTTCTCCTTCCTCAGTTTACGTGCACTGCAGGATTGCCTTGGCTACTGTGTTTGTCTTAAACAGTGAAAATGCCAGAAGGACTGTATATCCTACAACTCCCCAGAGGGAACCTACGATATCGCTTGAAAATGCAAGTGACTGTATAAGTGCAGCATAGATACCAACGCATATCATGATAAGGAATCCCTGAAGCCCAAGAGCAAACAGGCTCTTTCCATAATTGATGCAGACTGAGCTCTGCTCCTTGTTGGCAAAAGTAGCGAGTGGTATCGGAGCAAGGGAAACATACATATAGATCTCAATCATTCTCACATATATGATGACAAATATGAGTTTTGAAAGGATCTGCGTTACTATCATGATTATCGAGACCTGGAAAAACAGAGCGAAAATACTCCAAATATCCATAGCCTCTATGGTTGACTGCATGGTTGCAAGCGCTGATGCGTCAACCGCTGTTGAAGACATTATGACTCCGCCGGCATTTAAGATGATGTGCTGTGCAACATCAAATACTGCCATGGTGAAATCAAAGGTATGCGTGATGATCTCTACTGCAATGAATGTTTTGAACACCCATTTAAAGATGAACCATGTTTCAAAGTTCGCCAGGTTATTGTAACTGATGATAAGCTGTATCAGCTCATAACATGCAACAAACGTCAGGATTATCCCCGCGATCGGCATTATCACTGTCTCCGAGATATTTCTTATCATCCCAAAGATAGTAGGATTGAATGCTGAAGGCGTTGTTCCAACATCTGATGCTACTGTGCCGACCTGGTCATTAACACAGTCAAACATAGTCTGCAGTACACTCATAAGGTAGGGAATTATCATATCTTTGAGATGCTGTTCTATCTCAGCAAATAGTGTGTCAAACATATCCCTCCTAAGTTTTTAATTACAATTTTGTTTACTACAGAGCCAAGCCCTGGAAATGCATGCATTTCCAGGCTGGCGGATATCCGCCAAATAAAAATAAGCAAGAAAACTTTCGCATGAGCGTGCTCTGCTCAGGTTTTCTTG
>CAJORC010000229.1 GCA_905236615.1 uncultured Lachnospiraceae bacterium | reverse complement strand
TCCGTCAATTCCGGCTCTGAAGCAGAGTTCCGATGCCATGACCGGTGAAAATCCGGTATAACTGTTATAAAGTGCCTTTATATTGTTCTGTGCTTTAGCTGTCAGTGTACTCTTGAAATCCTCAAAAGTTATTTCCACGGTCGGATCTTTCTTATCCTGTGTTTCGGGTATAAAATAGTTTCTTCCCGGAAGAACTTCCCTGACTGAACTCACGGTAAGCGGGACATGCTTTATAGCATCAATTATCTTATCTTCATCATCGCAGAAAATGATGTTGGAGTACTTACCCATGAGCTCTATCACAAGCACTTTCCTGCACATATCACCCATTTCGTTTAGGTGCTCTACGGAAATCCTTATGATCCTCTCAAGTCCCGGCTGGCTTACATCAGTAATCCTTCCGTTCTGCAGGTGCTTTCTTAAAAGCATACAGAATCCGGGTGCTGTCATCGGGCTCTGCTTGTTAGTTTCTGTAAAATATACAAAAGGCAGCGACGCACCGGCTGATATCAATACCCTCTTTGTCGCACCATCAACAGTCTTCACTGTAAGTAATATCTCGTCATTTTCAGGCTGTGCTATCTTATATATCCGCCCCTGCATTAAATTATTTCTAAGTTCCGCGGTCACTGCCGCAGTAGTAATCCCGTCAAATGCCATTTTTTATCCCATCATAAAATCATAGGGCGGGTTGATCATCACCCGCCCTTGAAATACTTTTAAATCAAATTTACGGTTTCAGCCAGTCATACATCTCCTGATACTGTCTTGCAGAATTCCACCATGAGAAGTCTGCATCCATGCCTCTGTCGATAATCTTATTCCACTCACGACGATGTGCAACGAATACGCCTCTTGCATATCTGATAGCATTAAGCATTTCGTGGGCATTGAAATTAGTAAAGGTAAATCCAGTTCCTGTTCCCTCGTATTCATTATAAGGAACAACCGTGTCCTTAAGTCCGCCTGTCTCACGAACGATCGGAACCGTGCCGTAACGGAGAGCCATTAACTGTGAAAGTCCGCAAGGCTCGAAAAGTGACGGCATAAGGAAGGCATCACATGAACCGTAGATTTTGTGTGAAAGCTCTTCCGAATAATAAATGTTCGCACGGCAGCGGTTGTTATATTTCCAGTCAAAGTGGCGGAACATGTTCTCGTACTGCTCCTCACCTGTTCCAAGAACAACAACCTGAACATCTTCCTGCATAAGCTCATCCATGATATAAGCCACAAGGTCGATACCCTTCTGTCCTGTAAGTCTTGAAACGATACCGATCATGAAAGCACCGTCATTTCTCTCAAGTCCGAGCTGATCCTGAAGTGCTCTCTTATTCTTGATCTTCTCCTTACGGAAAGTTTTCTTCGAATACTTATTGGGCAGGAAATTATCTGTCTCGGGATTGTAATCATTGTAATCAATTCCGTTTACGATACCGCGGAGGTCATGCTCTCTCGCCTTCAAAAGTCCATCAAGCTTTTCGCCGTAGAATTCGGTCTTGATCTCTTCAGCATAAGTACGGCTAACAGTCGTTATCGCATCCGCGAATACGATTCCGCCCTTCAAGATATTTGCATCCTTATAAGCTTCAAGCTTGTCCGGAGCGAAATAGTAAGATGAAAGTCCTGAGAAACGCTGAACAGTCTTTACATCCCATGTACCCTGGAACTTAAGGTTGTGGATCGTGATAACAGATTTCATATCACGGTAAAATTCACCTTCGTGGAAGCTGTCATGCAGGTATACAGGAACTATTCCTGTCTGCCAGTCGTGACAGTGAATGATATCAGGATGGAAATCAATTAACGGCAATGCCGAAAGGGCTGCTCTCGAGAAGAATATAAATCTCTCAAGATCCCACTTCATATCGCTGGTATAAGCTGACTCACCTGAGAAGTAATATTCATTATCTATGAAATAGAATGTAACTCCGTTCCACTGACATCTGAATATTCCGACATATGTGCTTCTGCCGTTATAATCCATGTAGAAATTTGTGATGTACTCGAGCATGTCTTTATATTTCTGATACATGCAGTTGTACTTAGGTATCATGACACGGACATCAAAATAACGCTTATCAAAACACGCCGGCAATGATCCAACTACGTCAGCCAATCCTCCTGTCTTAATAAATGGTACTGCTTCTGATGCGATAAACAAAACGTTTTTCATAATATTCACCTCATGTTTGGTTTTTTATATATCATGTTTCTTAAAATCATCAGCAAGTTTTTTCATTTCGTCAGCGCTCTGTCTGACCGTATCTGTAACGACCGCGCCGCCGATTATCCTTGAAAGCTCATCTGTTATCTCAGTTCCTTCAAGTTCTTTTATCTCGGTAACTGTCCGCTCATCCCTGACATTCTTCTGTATAAGGAAATGGTGGTCAGCCATTGCAGCTATCTGCGGCAGATGGGTGATACAGATAACCTGATGTCTCTTTGCGAGTCTGCTCAGGCACTCAGATACCTTCTGCGCCGTTCTTCCGCTTATTCCCGTATCAATCTCATCAAAGATAAGAGTATCTATTGAATCTGTATCTGCAAGTACGGTCTTTAACGCAAGCATAACTCTTGAAAGCTCACCGCCCGAAGCTATATTCTTAAGCGGTCTCAAGGGCTCACCCGGATTTGATGAAAGCATAAATTCAACTTCATCTCTGCCACTTACAGTATATACGTCTGTCTCCCTTACGTCTATCGTAAATTTTACATCAGGGAAATTCAGCTCCACAAGTGCTTTCTGAAGTTTCCAGCCCAGTTCCGTTGCCGCATGCTGTCTGAAACTTGTCAGGGCTGCAGCAGCCTTATCCAGTGCCTTTTCTTCTTCCGAAATCTTATTCTTTAAGTCTGCAATATAAGAATCAAAATTCTCTATTTTTTCAAGACGTTCTTTCCGCTCTGATAAAGACTTTTCTATATCAGAAAATGTCTGACCGTATTTCGATTTTATCTGATTGATCTTATCAAGTCTGGAGGTAACGTTATTAAAATCCTCTTCCGAAAACTCAATTTCACGAAGATAATTCTCCGCATCTTTCCTAAAATCAGCAACAAGGCTGTCTATCGACTCCAGTTCTTCATAAAGACCTGCTGCCCTTTCATCATCCGAAGAAATCTCCTGCACAAGCCTTACAGCCCGTCCGATCATTTCTCCTGCGGCTTCATCTCCGCCCAGTAACTCAAAGGCACCTCCGACAGCCTCGGCAATTTTCTTTGAATTATTCATCAGATGGAACTTTTTCTCAAGTTCCTCATCTTCGCCATCTGCAAGAGAAGCATTTTCTATCTCTTCGATCTCATATCGCAGCAGATCGGCTTCCCTTATTCTTGAAGCCTCATCCGAATTAACCGAATCGATCTCTCCAAGCAGTTTTTTATAATTATCATAATGACTGCCGTAAACTGCAAAGCTTTTTGCAAACTCTTCTCCCGCATACCTGTCGAGTATTTTCAGATGATTCTTCTGATAAAGGAGTGACTGGTGTTCATGCTGACCGTGTATGTCGATGAATAAAGACGAAAGTTCCTTTAATTCAGAGGCGCTCAGCGTCTCGCCGTTAACTTTCGTTATCCCCCGTCCATCCTTTATTCTACGTTTTATTACAAGTATATTGTCATCATCAAGGGGGATATCCATCTCCCTTAATTTTTCTTTTTCCTCATCTGATTCAACAGTAAATACAAGTTCAATCTCGGCAGGTTTGCTTTTATCCCTTTCAACATCCCTGCCGGCTTTTCCCCCAAGTCCCAGATTTACCGAGCCAATTACAAGGGACTTTCCGGCACCGGTCTCACCCGAAAAGATGTTAAGGCCATTCGACAGAAATACCTGACTCTCATCTATCAGGGCAAGATTTTTTACATTTAAGCTAACTAACATTTTCTCCTCTAATCTTCAGCTCTCCCAGATATTTTATTTTAACATTTCCAATATACGGGTTTTTACTCCCTCTGTTTCATCCGCATCTTTAATGGCGCAGAAAATAGTGTCATCACCAGCAATACACCCGAGCATTTCCTTGAAATCAAGTGAATCCAGAGCCGTGGCAACAGCCATTGCCATTCCGGTAACTGTCCGGATAACAATAAGATTTCCGGCTGTTTCCGCAGAGATCATTCCTTCTTTCAAAACCCTTATGTATTTTTCCTCGAGCTGACCGCTTCCTCCCAGCGATCTGATATACTTCTGCCTGCCATTTGATATTGCAATTTTGGTCAGCTGCATATCACGGATATCTCTCGACACAGTTGCCTGCGTAACGTCAAATCCGTCTTCTCTGAGCTTTTCCGCAAGTTCTTCCTGCGTCTCTATCTCATATTTATTTATCAGTTCAAGAATTCTCTGTTGTCTATTCTTTTTCATATTTACTAAACCGTCTCTTTAAGAGTTAAATTTCTTTGAAAGAACCGAAAGAAAACTTCCCTGTCCGATACGGAGTATCCGTGTTACCTTTCTGGAAGGTCTCACTGTTACATAATCGTATCTGTCAGCATTTACAGGATTATGCCCGTCAAAAACAACAGTGTTTTCCACAGCTTTTGCAATGATCTTTATATTGCTGTCAGGTGAAAGGACAATGCTTCTGGTATTCAGAGTATGCGGACATACCGGCGTTACAACCATCATTCTCGCAGTCGGCTCTATGATAGGACCTCCTGCCGACATGGAATACGCAGTGGAACCGGTCGGAGTACATACAATAAGTCCGTCTGCAAGATAAGTTCCAAGCTCCCTGCCGTCAACTTCCAGAATGTATTCTGAAATCTTCAGACAGGTGGAATTATGTATGACTATATCATTTAAGGCTCTTGACTCACCTTTTATGGCGCCGTTTTCCTTAAATGTTTTTCCGCAGAGCATCATACGTTCTTCGATAGTATATTCACCCGCGCTTATCTTCTGAACCGCATAGGGAATCTGACTGACCTCGATATCCGTAAGAAATCCGAGTCTTCCAAGATTTATGCCAAGCATCGGTATTCCGTGGCTTGATACATCCCTCGCTGCAGCAATAAATGTACCGTCACCGCCCAGAACTATAACACAGTCCGTACCGTCTGAAATATCTTTTATCGGAGTATAATTACCATACCTGTCAGCTTTTGATATATGCAGTTCAGTTGTTTTCCCGGCATCTTCAAGAGTTTTCTTAAGGTAATTTGTTGTTTCTAAGTCTCTATCCCTGTCAGCATTTACAACGATCAAAAAATGATTCATAATTACTTATCCAGCACATCGTGAGCCGTATGTACTATCTCCTTAATAAACGCAAGTTTATACGTTGACAAATCGTCCCGGATGTCCGAAGATTCTTCAGCGTTTTTACTGATATGCAGAAGGTATTCTATATTTCCTTCAGGTCCTCTTATCGGTGAATAATCAAGTCCGAGAACCTTAAATCCGGTCTCTTCGGCAAATGAGATCACATTTTCTATAACTTCTTCATGTACTTTTTTGTCACGAACAACGCCCTTTTTCCCGACCTTTTCGCGGCCTGCTTCGAACTGGGGCTTTATAAGGCATACCATTTGTGCATCATTCGAAAGAATATCGTAAGCTGCAGGAAGTATTTTTGATAAAGAGATGAAAGAAACATCTACTGAAGCAAATTCCGGTCTGTCCTCTATATCTTCCCTTGTAAGATATCTGAAATTTGTCTTCTCCATGCAGATTACACGTTCATCACTTCTGAGCTTCCATGCAAGCTGACCGTATCCAACATCGATCGAATAAACCTTTGATGCACCGTTTTGAAGCATACAGTCTGTAAAGCCGCCGGTAGAAGCCCCGATATCCATACAGATTTTCCCATCAAGTTTTATCGGGAAAACCTCCATTGCCTTTTCAAGCTTAAATCCTCCGCGGCTCACATATTTCTGTAATTTGCCCTTATATTCTATTTCTGCTTTTTCATCAAAAGTTGAACCGCATTTGTCCTCACGCTGTCCGTCAACAAATACGTCTCCGGACATAATGTATATTTTTGCCTTTTCGCGTGACTCTGCAAGTCCACGCTCGACCATTAAGAGGTCAAGTCTTTTTTTTGACATTATAACTCCATTTTTTCCAAAACTTTTTTTACTACCGAATCGGCATCAATTCCCGTGATCGACTTAAGTATATTTACATTACCATGCTCAACATACTCATCCGGAATCCCTATATTTATAACAGGTATCTGTTTTTCTGTCCTGTCGACAAAATCTCTTACTTTTTCGCCGTAAGCACCGCTCAGAACATTCTCTTCCATCGTCACGATCATATCTGCTGATTCTAACGCATGTGCAACAGCATCTTCGTCGATAGGTTTAACAAATCTTGCATTAACTATAGAGACTTTTAAGCCCTTTTCACCAAGCTTCTCACGAACCTCCAGCGCCGTCTCAACCATTGAGCCAACCGCAAAGAGCCATACACCGCCTTCATCATAAAGGATCTCGGCCTTTCCCATTTCCACCGGTGCCCTGAACTCCTGCATCTTGTCGCAGGCAGTTCCCCTTCCGTATCTCATGGCAATGGGGGCATCATAATTTACAGCGAACTTAAGCATATCGGACAATTCCCATTTATTCTTAGGCGCCATAATATGCATGTTAGGAATAGACGAAAGGTATGACAGATCGAAAACGCCCTGATGGGTCTCTCCGTCCGCACCGACAAGTCCTGCCCTGTCTATTGCAAATACAACATGCAGATTCTGAATGCAGACATCATGAAGTATCTGGTCATAAGCTCTCTGAAGAAAGCTTGAATAAACAGCAACAACAGGAACCATTCCTCCGGCAGCAAGTCCTGCCGCAAAAGTAACGGCATGTTCCTCTGCGATTCCTACATCAAAAAATCTGTTTGGGTAAAGATTCTTAAAGCGGTTTAATCCCGTTCCGTCAGGCATAGCCGCTGTTATTGCACAGACTTTCTCATTCCTTGACGCAAGTTTTATCATCACCGTAGAGAAAATATCGGTCCATCCGGCTTTCTTTTTGTTGGCCTTGGGAAGACCTGTCTCGATATCAAAAGGTTCGGTACCGTGAAATCTCGCGGGATGAGACTCAGCCGGAGCATATCCCCTTCCCTTTACCGTTCGGACATGTATAAGAACGGCGTGATTTATCTTTTTCGCCTCATTAATTAGCTTACACATTGTCTTGACATCGTGGCCGTCCACGGGTCCCAGATATGTAAGTCCCATATCTTCAAAGAGCATACCCGGTACAAAAAGCTGTTTTACCGAATTTTTATAACGCTTAAGGCTGTCTACAACTTCTCTTCCCCGACGGGTTTTCTGAAGCATATTCTGCAGATTAACCTTAAAATCCTGATAACCTTCGGCTGTTCGTATGCTCTGCAGATATTTAGACATTCCGCCGACATTCTCAGCGATAGAACGGTTATTGTCATTAAGGATGATTATAAAATTCGTATTTAATTTTGCAGCATTGTTAAGAGCCTCATAAGCCATTCCGCCTGTAAGTGCTCCGTCACCGATTACTGATACAACAGTATTCGTTCCGCCTGTCAGATCCCTTGCTTTCACAAGGCCAAGCCCTGCCGAGATCGAAGTCGACGAATGACCTGTATCGAAAGCATCCGCTGCATTTTCTCCTCGTTTCGGAAAACCTGCAAGACCACCGTATTGTCTCAGACTGTCAAAATCCATCTTTCGTCCGGTAAGTATCTTGTGTGTGTAAGACTGGTGTCCCACATCAAAGATTATCTTATCCTCCGGAAGAGTAAGCGAAAGATGAAGAGCCATAGTAAGCTCAACCGCACCAAGATTTGAGCCCAAATGCCCGCCCTTTTCCGATATTTTTTTTATCAGGAAGGTACGGATCTCCTGTGCCAAAAGTGCATAGTCATCCGGCTTGATCTTTTTTATATCGTTTGATTTCTTAATTTTGTCAAGTATCAATTTACTTCACCCGATTTACAAGATATTCTATAAGTTCGTCCAAAAACTCATTTCTGGCAGACAGTTTTCCTGTCAGCTCAACAGCCTTTTCAGAAAGAACTCCCACATCTATGTGCGCCTGTTCAAGACCTTTAAGCGTCACATAAGTAGTTTTCCCGTTTTCTGCATCGGAACCGACATGCTTGCCGAGAATACTCTCGTTCCCTTCAACATCAAGAATATCGTCCCTTATCTGAAATGCAACTCCGACACAGTAGCCTATCTCCTCAAGAAGCTTCACATCTTTTTCGGGAGCACCGGCAAGTACTGCTCCTATCATAAGTGAGCTTTCAAGCAGGGCAGCTGTTTTATTCTCATGTATAAACATAAGCTCGGATTCGTCAATATTTCTTTTGGACTCTTCCGCATCCACATCAGCTGCCTGACCGCCGACCATTCCTTTTATACCGGCTTTCTTTGCAAGTATCTTACAGGCTTCTATTATCTTCGCCGTAGCATCAGATTGCATATCAAAAGCAGAAAGTGCGGTTTCAAATGCAAGGTTTAGAAGACCATCACCTGCAAGTGTAGCCATTCCGGCACCATACACAGCATGTGTAGTCTTTTTACCCCTGCGGTATTCATCGTTGTCCATGGCAGGAAGATCATCATGCACAAGGGAATAGGTATGTATCATTTCCATAGCAGCCATGAACGGCTCGATTATCTCGCTTCTTCCGCCATACATGGTGTATGTTTCGTTCATCAAGATCGGACGGAGTCTTTTCCCCGTACCTAAAAGTGAATAGTTCATTGCTTCCGCGATCTTAGAGGCATAACCCTCTTCCGCGGGAAGATATTTTTTCAGGATAATCTCAAAATTTTCAACACGCTGATTTATGGCTTCATTGAAACTCTTCTTCAGATCCATTACTATTTATTACCATCACTTTCTTTTCTACAGTCTCTATCTTTTTATATGTTTCCTTCAAAACCTGCATGGCTTTTTCATATACTGCAAAAGATTCTTCCAGCGAAATCTCATCTTCACTGAGTTTTTTTGCTGACTCTTCAAGAAAAGTAAATCCCTCTTCAATAGTCATCTCTTTTTTCTGTTTTGCTGACATCGGCATATACCTTTCCGTCCCTTAAATATACCTGAATATGGCTGCCTTTTCTGACATCTTTAACGCTCTTCAAGGGTTTACCCTTGGCATTCTCAACAAACGAATATCCACGGCTTAAAGTTCTTGCGGGCGAAACACCCTCAAGAAGTGCCGAAATATTGCTGAGTCTCTGTTTGTATCCGTTTAATTTCAAATCAATTGAACGTCCGGTAAGATCTTCAATATCCGCAATTCTCTGCTTATCATTTTCAAGCCTTCTGTTGATCGCATTATTCAGGCGGTTTTCATAATTGTTAAGCTTTTCTTTCTGAAAGCCTATCGCATTAACAGGGGAAAATCTGTTGAGCTTCTGCTCCATCTCCCGCAAATAAGCCTTATAACCACTTATTTTCTGATTTATCTTTTCTGTCAGACTGTCGGAAAAATCAGAAATACTGTTCTCAAATGCCCTGTAATCAAATACTGCGAGTTCTGCTGCCGCTGATGGCGTCGGCGCACGCAAATCAGCAACCCAGTCAGCGATAGTGGTGTCGGTCTCATGACCTGTTCCGGAAATTATAGGTGTTTCTGCGTTAAATATCGCTCTTGCGACTATCTCTTCGTTGAAAGCCCATAAATCCTCTATGGAACCACCGCCTCGTCCGATTATTATGACATCGCAATCCCTTTTATCCAGTGTTTCTATTCCCGTCACTATGGACTCTGCCGCTCCATCCCCCTGCACTTTTGCAGGATAGAGAAGAATATCCAGATAAGGATTGCGCCTTTTCGCAATATTGATTATGTCTCTGACCGCAGCACCTGTCGGCGCCGTAACAACTCCCAGTTTTTGAACGAAAGGCGGAATGGGCTTTTTATACATTCCGTCAAACATGCCCATTTCCGAAAGTTCTTTTTTTAGTTTTTCGTATTTTTCATAAAGAAGACCTGCACCCTCGCGAGTTATGCTGCGGGCATAAATCTGATATCTGCCATCCCGTTCATATACGCTTACCCTTCCGGTAACGACTACGAGCTGACCCTCTTTTAATGTGAAATCCAATGCAAGAGCTTCCCGCTCAAACATCATTGCTGAAATTGCTGCTTTGCTGTCTTTCAGTGTGAAATAGATATGTCCTGAAGAATGGTATTTAACATTTGACAGCTCACCCTTAATCTTGATTTCCGAGAGTATCAAATCGTCATCAAAAAGCCCTCGAACATAAGCATTGACCTGTGCGACAGAAAAAACCTTTCCCATCTTTTATACCATTTTTGCCAATATTCCATTTACAAAGGATGCTGACTCATCCATGCCGTATTTCTTTGCAAGTTCGATCGCTTCATTTATTGCCACCGGTATAGGCACATCCTCATCGAAGCGTATCTCATAAGTTGCAAGTCTGACAAGGGCAAGCTCAACTTTTCCCATACGACTTGTGCTCCAGCCTTCTATCCTTGAATTTATCATCTCATCAAGTTCGGGCAGGCAGTCAAGTATAGCCTTAAATCTGTGCTCGATGAACTCTTCCGATGCATCATCAGCTGGTTCTTCAAGCTGATCGAAATAAAGGCGCATCTGATGCGGCATATCCTCGATAGAATTAAATTCTGTCATAAACAGTAGTATAAAAACATGTTCTCTTAATAGGCTTCTCTTCATCATTGCGCTCATTTTATAAATTCTGCTCCTGTATCTACACCTGAAACTCTTATATTAACATCCGCAACAGAAAGTCCGGTCATGGTTTCTATTGCACTTTTCACCTTTGTCTGAACATTCTTGCTGACTTCAGGTATACTGTGTCCGTATTTTATGCTTATAGTAAGATCTGCCCTTACTATTTCTCCGATAACTTCTACTTTAACATTGTTATCTGCTGTTTTCATTCCAACATAGCCCATGATTGTTTTTCCTATGCCGGAATTCATTTTGCCGACGCCGTCCACTTCCTGTGCTGCAAGTGAAGCAATGGCAGCAACAACATCATCGGCTATCTTTATTTCTCCTGCCACATCCTGTTCTAATGTAACCGTACTTGACTTTTTTTCTTCTGTCATCTAAGCACCTCTGTAAAATCGGTTTTCCGTCAAACCACATAGCTAGAGTAATTATAACAAAAATAAGCTCTCTTGCAAACATTTGTATCGTTTATTTTTGTTACAATTCAGTCAGCAGCCAGCACTTTGCTGCTGGCTGCGTGAGAACGTGATGTGGGATTTTTATTTAAGCCAGAAGGAAATTGTCCTCTCTGTATCATCATTTGCATAAGTGATTCTCAAAGACCCTTTATGTACATCAAATATCTTTCTGTTTTCAAAAAGTTCTTCTTTGAAATCTTCATACACGCTGTCCGTTGCACAGCGTATCATAAAGAAATCCTCACCTTTCGCAGTCTGCTGCTTGAATACCGCCTTAAGACGCTCAATGTCTGCTGATTTAAAATACAGTCCTTCTTTGACATAATAATAAGCATCAAGTGATTTACAATTCGGAAGGTATAACGGACTGTCTATCTTATGAGTAGCCCGTAGAATATCGTTGTCACAGCCGAAATAATTGTAGTTTATCTCATCCACAGTCTCTGTATTGACATAATTACGATAAGACGAATCTCCCCATGTTACATCAACATAACTCCATGTTCCGTCAATTTTTACGATATTCCATGAGTGATTGGAATTATTTGCTGAGCCATAGATGACCGCCGACTGTACTCCCATCCTGTCAAGAAGATATTTCATTGCAAGCGTGTAACCCTGACATACGCTTTCCCCATTGATGAATACGGATATGATATTCTGATTATTCGCTGCGTTCACATCATAAGATGTATTTGACACAATATAATCAAAACAGTATTTTACTTTCTCATAATCACTGTCATCTTTCGGTGCATCTTTCAGGATTTTATCAACAATTTTATCAATTCTCTCCTGATAGTCCTTACGCTTCTGTGCAGACATGGTATATCTTCCCGAAACAGCAAGTCCTATCGTCATATCCCCGATCGAGGTGGTAGTTGCCTTATAACCATCGGTAAAGAATAATTCCGGATGATCCATTATGCAGTAATTAAAACATCTGTCCAAAACATCAGTATCAGTCGTTGAAAGCTTGACATTCTCGCTCATTGTGTCAAGGCAGTCATAAACTTCACGATAAACCTTTTTTTCAGGATCGGTTAATGTGGTATAGCAGTAATGGTATCTTCCGCCATATTCATCTGTATCTTCTTCCGAAGCCTCCGAGCTCTCTTCCTCCTCGGTAGCCTCCGAACTTCCGAAAAGCCTTTCATAGTCTTCCGGAGTGCTGTCAGGATGTTCCTTAAGCCAGTCCTCGATTGAAAGAATTCCGGTACTTTCAGTTGACTCTTCTGTCGGCTCTGTAACTTCTCCGGTAAAGAACTCGGTTATGCTCTTTACCATATCCTGAAAGCCTCTGCCAATCTCATCAAAAGAGCATGCTGTCAAAAGTCCCATTAAAATGAAAAGCGACATTATCAATGCCGCTTTCCTTCTGCTTCCCTTTTTGTGTTCACCGGTATCCGTAGTATTTTTCCTAAACATTTTAGTTTTCCGAATATTCTTCCAGTTCAAGACCTTCATTACGGTCAAGTGTCATGCCGATACTCCATGAATTTACAAAGAGCAGCAGCGGACGTCCCTTGAGGTCTCTTACCTTCTTCATATCTGAGGTTCCGTTAATAGTATCAAGGTCTGTATTTGTATCTTTTATCCAACGAATAAACTCATAAGGAAGTTTCTCCAATATGATATCTACATTATATTCGCTTTTCAGTCTGTACTCAAGTACTTCAAACTGAAGTACACCTACAACACCCACGATAATCTCTTCCATTCCGTAATTTGACTCCTGGAAGATCTGTATCGCACCTTCCTGTGCTATCTGTTCGATACCTTTGACAAACTGCTTTCTTTTCATGGTATCGACCTGACGAACCCTTGCAAAATGCTCCGGGGCAAATGTAGGAATTCCGGCATATGCAAACTTGTCGGGCGGAGTACATATGGTATCACCTATAGAATAGATACCGGGATCGAAAACACCAATGATATCTCCTGCATAAGCTTCTTTTACCACATGTCTGTCATCAGCCATCATCTGCTGCGGCTGAAGAAGTCGTACCTGCTTTGCGCCCTGTACGTGATATACATCCATACCGCCTTCGAATTTACCGGAACATATTCTCATGAATGCAATTCTGTCGCGGTGTGCCTTGTTCATGTTAGCCTGGATCTTAAATACGAACGCAGAAAAGTTCTTATCGATGGGATCGATCACACCCTCGTTTGAAACTCTGGCAAGAGGCGGAATCGTCATCTTAAGGAAGTATTCAAGGAAAATTTCAACGCCGAAATTTGTCAGGGCAGAGCCGAAAAATACAGGAGAAAGCTTTCCCTTGTTAACTTTTTCCTGATCAAATGCCTCAGATGCTCCATCAAGAAGTTCTATTTCACTTAACAGAAGTTCTCTTGCATCTTCTCCGATAGCTGCTGTTGATGCAGCTTCATCATCAAGCTTTATCCTTGTTTCCGTACCTTCCTTGGTTCCCTTAAAGGTATCCGCAAATTCTACGATTTCTTTAGTTGTTCTGTCATAAACACCTTTGAAATCTTTTCCGGAACCTATCGGCCAGTTTATGGGACAGGTGGCAATTCCAAGTTCCTTTTCTATCTCATCAACAAGTTCAAAGGTATCCCTTGCATCTCTATCCATCTTGTTGATGAAAGTGAATACGGGTATGCCCCTTCTTCCGCAAACCTTGAACAGCTTTCTTGTCTGCGGCTCAACGCCCTTTGCTCCGTCAATTACCATCACGGCAGAATCGGCTGCCATAAGGGTTCTGTATGTATCCTCTGAGAAATCCTGATGTCCGGGTGTATCAAGAATGTTTATGCAGAAACCGTCATATTCAAACTGCATTACAGAGGAAGTTACAGAGATACCTCTTTCTTTCTCTATATCCATCCAGTCAGACACGGCGTGACGCGCTGTTGCCTTACCCTTTACACTACCTGCAAGATTGATCTGACCTCCGTAAAGGAGAAATTTCTCCGTTAAGGTAGTCTTACCCGCATCAGGGTGTGATATTATCGCAAATGTGCGTCTTTTGTTAATCTGTTTAGCCAAATCTGACACTAATAAATTCCTCCATAATAGCTATAATACTTCTTAAATACTTTTAATTCTTTATTCTTTGTCCCATACCACAACTGCTGTAGCATAAGTGAGTCCTGCTCCGAAGCCGCAGAGACCATAACGTTCTCCCTTCTTTAACAGGCCCTTTCGATGGTATTCGTCCATAAGACACGGAACCGATGCCGCCGAAATATTGCCGACACGATCCATATTGGTCGGGAATTTTTCCAACGGCTGTTTCATCATCTTTGCAACAGTCTCAATGATCCTGTAATTTGCCTGATGCAGGAAGAACTTGTCTATATCATCGGCAGATAAGTTCAAAGAGTTAAGTAATTCATTAATACTTTCAGGTACTTTTCTGCATGCAAACTTAAACACAGCCTGTCCGTCCATGTGAAGGTAATCCCAAACCTTTTCACCATCAGCCCATGGACTCATGTTTTCGCGTTCTTTCATTGTAAGGCTCATTCCGTCCTTACCGTTGCCGCGCGCCAGAATGCCCTGTATACCAACACTGTCATCTTCTGTAGCCGTAACAACAAAACCTGCTGCGCCGTCTCCGAAAAGTACACATGTTGAACGGTCTTCCCAGTCTGTAAGCTTGGATATCGTCTCAGCTCCGATTACAAGAGCATATTTAACTTTACCGCTCTTAATGAAGGAGTCCGCGATGTTCAGACCATATACACAGCCGGCACATCCGACAACAATATCGAAAGTATTAGCTTTATCATTACCGAGAGCTGCCTGCAGAATACAGGCTGCACTCGGAAAACGATAGTCTCCGGATACTGTTGCGACAATTATCAGATCCAGATCTTCTGCCTTGATACCGGCATCCGAAATGGCTTTTCTGGCCGCTTCTTCAATCAATGATGATGTTGTCTCTTTAGTAGCAATATGCCTTGTAACTATACCGGTTCTCTGCCTTATCCACTCGTCAGACGTATCCACGATCTTTGCAAGGTCATCATTTGTTACAATCTTTTCCGGAAGTGCTGAACCTATTCCAATAATAGATGTTTTCAATACTATTCCCCTTAAAATCAGAACTTTCTAAATCTCTGGTAACGCTGGTCGGCAAGTTCCCTGCCGCTCATCTTTGAGTATTTAACGATGAACTCAGCTATATTATCCTTAAGGAAGTCAGATATAGCTCCTATTGTAGACTCTGATGCCACACCATATTCAGGAATTATCTTTTCAATAACTCCAAGGCGCTTAAGGTCATCAGCCGTAATGCACATTACGCCGGCAGCTTCAGAAGCTCTTTTTCCGTCTTTCCAAAGGATAGAAGCAAAACCTTCCGGTGAAAGTACCGAATAAGTTGCATTTTCCATCATCCAGACTTCATTACCTACTGCAAGACCAAGTGCTCCGCCGCTTCCGCCTTCACCTATCATAAGCGCAAGAACAGGAACCCTAAGTGCTGCCATCTCGTAAAGATTTCTGGCAATAGCCTCACCCTGTCCGTTCTCTTCAGCTTCCATTCCCGGGAATGCACCGGGTGTATTTACGAATGTAACGATCGGAACATTCATCTTTTCGGCAAGCTTCATAAGTCTTAATGCTTTTCTGTAACCTTCCGGTGAAGGCATTCCAAAGTTACGGCGCTTACATTCAGCCATATCCTGACCTTTTTCAACACCGATAACCATGATACTCTGACCGCCGAGAGCTGCAAGACCGCCAACTACGCATTTGTCATCTGCAAAATAACGGTCACCGTGAAGCTCATAAAAGCTGTCGAATACTCTTTCAATATAAGCAAGTGTAGAAGGTCTCTTTATTGAACGTACAGCCTTAACCTTTTCCCATGCCGTAAGAACTTCAGCTTCTTTACCGGTTAACTTTTCGGACATCTTAGGCTTTAAGGCATTTACCATAGTTCCGTTATTGAACTTAAGAATACGTGCAAGTGTAGACTTTAATTCCTGTCTTTCAACTATAGCGTCGCAGAAACCATGCTCAAGAAGGAATTCAGTCTTCTGGAAACCTTCAGGAAGTTTCTGCCCTATTGTCTGCTCTATAACTCGAGGACCGGCAAAACCTACAAGTGCCTGAGGTTCTCCCAGAATAATATCTCCGAGCATTGCAAATGACGCTGTAACACCACCTGTTGTGGGATCTGTAAGTACGGTAATATAGAGAAGTCCTGCATCGGAATGACGCTTAAATGCAGCTGAAGTCTTTTCCATCTGCATAAGAGAAATGATTCCCTCCTGCATTCTTGCTCCTCCTGAACATGTAAACATGATCACCGGAAGCTTCTCTTCTGTAGCTCTTTCAACGGCACGGGTTATCTTCTCACCATATACATGACCCATACTTCCCATAAGGAATCTTGCATCACATATACCGATCACAGCCTTTTCACCGCCGATAGTACATTCACCTACAGTAACACCCTCATCAAGTCCGGTCTTTTCCCTTGTAGCAGCAAGCTTATCACTGTATCCCGGGAAATCAAGAGGGTTTACAACTTCAAGGTCATTAAACCAAGGCTTAAAACTTCCCCTGTCAACGACCATCTTGATTCTGTTATTTGTTCTGACCCTGTAATAATGTCCGCAATATGTGCAGATATAGTTATTCATAACTATATCCTGCTTCTCGGCACGTCTTCCGCATGCGGGACATACAATATAATCAGGTGCCTCTTTTCCTCTGAATAAATTAGGCAGTTTCATAATATTCTCAAGCCTCCTTTGAGATTGCAAAAGTAAGTTCTGCAGTAACTGCAACCTCATCACCAACTTTAGCTGTAGCCTTGCCGACACCCATAGGTCCCTTTAACTGGACAATCTCAGTCTCAAGCGTCAATACATCGCCGGGCTCTACCTTCCTCTTAAATCTTACTTTGTTCAAAGCAGCAAAATATGCTGTTCTCCCCTTAAATTCAGGCTCGGAAAGTATAGCAACTGCTCCGACCTGAGCAAGCGCCTCTACAATAAGCACTCCGGGCATAACCGGTTCTCCCGGGAAATGTCCGGCAAAAAAAGGCTCATTGTAAGTCACACATTTTGTTCCAACTGCTCTTTTACCGCTTTCAAGTTCTTCTATTGTGTCAACCAGCAGAAACGGCTGACGGTGAGGGATAATATTCATTATATCCTTCGTTTTCATTATCGACATAAGTAATTTTTCTCCTAATTATTCGTACTTCTTAAGGACGATAGATGCATTATGTCCGCCAAATCCAAGTGAATTTGACAAAGCATACTTAATATCCTTACTGCATGCTTCTTTACAATAATCAAGATCCATCTCTTCATCAGGTGTCTCATATCCTAATGTCTTATGGATATAGCCTTCCTCAAGCTCCTTTACGCATGTGATGCACTCAACTGCACCTGCGCCGCCCAGAAGATGACCGATCATTGACTTTGTTGAATTAACCTTGATGTTCTTTGCATGATCACCAAAAAGTTTCTTAATTGCACGAGTCTCAAAAAGGTCATTTGCATGAGTACTTGTTCCATGTGCATTGATATATTCAATGTCTTCGTTTGCAATACCTGCATCCTTAATAGCGTTTTCCATAGCTGCAGCAGCGCCTGAGCCATCTTCTGCAGGAAGAGTGATGTGGAACGCATCTGAAGAGCATCCGTAACCTACAAGTTCAGCATAGATCTTTGCACCACGCTTCTTTGCATGCTCGAGCTCCTCAAGGATAACCACACCTGCTCCTTCACCCATGACAAATCCACTTCTGTTCTTGTCGAAAGGAAGTGAGCACTTATCCGGATCATCAGATGAAGTAAGTGCTGTAAGCTGGCAAAAACCTGCTACAGAAAGAGGTGTTACGCATGACTCTGTACCACCGGCAACCATAACATCAGCATCATTATACTGAATCGTTCTCATTGCTTCGCCGATACAGTTTGTTCCTGTTGCACATGCTGTAACAATATCAATGCTCTTTCCCTTAAGTCCGTACTGAATAGAAATATTTCCTGATGCCATATTTGAGATCATCTTCGGAATGAAGATGGGATTAACAAATTTGGGACCCTTGGAAGAAATATGAGCTGCCTCGCTCTCAAGATCCTGCATGGAACCGATACCGCTTCCTACGCATGTTCCGCAGCGGTATGCATCTTCCTTTTCCATATCAAGTCCGGAATCTTCAATAGCTTCTTTTGCTGCAGCCATTGCAAGCTGTACGAAAGGAGCCATACGGCGTGCCTGCTTCGGGTCAATATACTGCTTCGGATCAAAATCCTTAACTTCTGCAGCTACATGGCATTTATAATCTGTTGAATCAAATCTTGTGATGGCAGCAAATCCATGCTTGCCCTCTTTTATAGAATTCCAGAAATCCGCTACGTTGTTTCCAACAGGTGTAACTGCACCCATTCCTGTTATAACTACTCTTCTTTCTTCCTTGAAACTCATCCCATACCTCCGTTAACCTGAATGACCTGACCTGTAATATATGAAGCCTTATCCGATGCGAGGAAAGAAACCGCATTTGCAATATCCTCAACCGTTCCGCCTCTCTTAAGAGGAACAGAAGCAAGTATCGAATCTTTTACTTTATCAGAAAGGACCTGTGTCATTTCTGTATCAACATATCCCGGGGCAACAGCATTAACTGTTATTGCCTTACCGCCGAGCTCTTTTGCTGCAGCCTTTGTCAGACCGATAACTCCTGCCTTTGAAGCACTGTAGTTGGACTGACCTGCATTTCCCATAACACCGGAAATTGAAGAAATATTTATAATCCTTGCTCCGGTCTTATTCTTAAGCATATATCTTGAGAAATGTCTCATGGTATTAAAGGTTCCTTTAAGGTTTGTGTTAATAACAACATCAAAGTCCTCTTCCTTCATAGCCATAAGAAGGGTATCGCGTGTAACACCTGCATTATTTACAAGTACATCCACATGACCGTATTCTTTGATAATTGCTGAAGCAAATTCTTCAACAGCTTTGAAATCGGATACATCACACTGCACAGCTGCAGCTTCTCCGCCTTCAGCCTTGATCTCAGCAACAGCTTCATCTGCTGCTGAGGAAGAATGAGCATAATTCACGATTACAAAAAATCCATCACGAGCAAGTGTCTTGGCGATCTCCCTGCCGATTCCTCTTCCTGCTCCGGTTACTATAGCAAGTTTCTTATCTGTCATTAAAGCCTCCATCTCACTTAAGTGCTTCGACTGCTGCTGCAAAATCCTCGTATTTATCGATGTTTATTGTCTTAACGTCACGGCTGATCCTCTTGTTAAATCCTGCAAGAGTACGTCCGGGACCGATTTCAACGAAAGTATCAACACCATCTGCAATAAGCTTTTCAATAGTCTTTATCCACTGTACCGAACCGGATATCTGCTTTTCAAGCAGTCCTGCGATATCAGCTCCCTTTGTTACATACTCTGCTGTATAGTTTGCAACATAAGGGATCTCCGGATCTGAGAATTCAGCCTTCTCCAGTTCAGCTGCAAGCTTTTCACCTGCAGGAACCATCATTGCTGAATGGAAAGGTCCGCTTACGTTAAGTGCAACAACCCTTTTTGCACCAGCGGCCGTAAGAGCTTCACCGGCAGCCTTAACTGCAGCTTCCTCACCGGTGATAACAATCTGTCCGGGACAGTTATAATTTGCAACTGAAACAATTCCTTCGGTCTCTTCGCATACTGAAGCAATTTTTTCCTCATCAAGTCCGAGAACTGCGCTCATTGCACCACCTGTCGGAACAGCCTCCTGCATGAAAACACCTCTCTTACGGACAAGTCTGCAGGCATCTTCAACGCTCATTGCACCTGCTGCAGCGATGGCAGCATATTCTCCAAGTGAATGTCCTGCTGTGTAATCAGCTTTGATACCATTTTTTTCAAGGCACTTAAAGATTGCAAGCTCTGTCGCTACCATGGCAATCTGTGTGTACTGTGTCTCATTGATATCCGTGTTTT
>CAJORC010000228.1 GCA_905236615.1 uncultured Lachnospiraceae bacterium | reverse complement strand
TTCCAATATTAAAAAAAGGCCGTTCTCAGCTTTAATGAGGTCAGCAAGTTTATAATGCTTCTGACGCACGACAGCGAGTACGCCCTGTGGGCTGGTAGTATCACTAAGTTTCCTGAAAACCTCTTCCTTGACGACTTCTGCTTCTATGGAAGGATTCTTTTCATGAAAGCTTTCCGAAACATAAGTTTCAAGAAGATCTTCCTTAGGAATTTCCCTGTATGAGCGTATCCCCTCCACGAGAAAAGCATCCCTCTCACGTCTTGCCCTTGACCTGTCACGAAGAGAGCGCACGCCGGTAAGGCGTGCGTTCGTATATGAGCTTATCATCTTGACATAGACCTTGCAACTTCCTCAAGATAAGGCGGAATAGTCTTCTTCATAGCCAGTGCCTCATCAATATCAAAGTCGCAGAATTCACCGTTCATGTGGCATACAACCCTGTTGAACTTACCGTCGCGAAGGAGGTCAGCCGCATAAGCGCCCATGATCGTAGCATAGAAACGATCCTTACATGTAGGTGATCCGCCACGCTGCATGTATCCAAGGATAGTTGCTCTTGTCTCCATACCTGTAGCTGCTTCGATACGTCTTGCAAGAGATGTTGAATGTCCGATACCTTCAGCATTTACGATAAGGAAGTGAGTCTTTCCGATCTTCTTTGCTTCTATAATATGGTTGATAATGTGCTGCTCGTCATAGTCATAGCTTTCAGGAAGAAGAATTTCCTCAGCACCGCTGGCAACACCGCACCAGAGAGCGATATATCCTGCGTGTCTGCCCATAACTTCAACAATAGAGCATCTCTCATGTGATGAAGATGTATCACGAACCTTGTCGATAGCATCCATTGCTGTATTAATAGCAGTATCAAAACCGATTGTATAGTCAGTACATGCAATATCAAGGTCGATTGTTCCGGGAATACCAACTACTGCAATACCGTGATGTGAAAGTCCGAGCGCACCCTTGTAAGATCCGTCACCACCGATAACTACGAGAGCATCGATGCCCTTTGACTTAAGAATCTCAGCACCCTTGATCTTTCCTTCTTCTGTAGCGAACTCTTCACTTCTTGCAGTTCTAAGGATAGTTCCACCCTTCTGGATAGAATCGGAAACGTCCTTTGAAGTCATCTCATGGATTTCTCCGTTTAAGAGTCCCTGATACCCCTTCTCAATACCCATAACCTTCATGCCGTTTGTCAGAGCTTTTCTGACAACGCCTCTGATTGCCGCATTCATTCCGGGGGCATCGCCACCGCTTGTAAGTACTGCAACTGTCTTAATCTTTTTGTCTGCCATAGCACATCCTCTTTTCTATCTTAACGCTTTCAAAAAAATAATTCCTCAAAATCCGTCATTTTATTATATATAATATGGAAGAACTTTTCAATTATATTTTCGTTAAATTTATGTCAGATTTACTGTATAATATAAATATTATAAGTCCAAAGGGGTATTTTAACTATGATCAGACATTATGTTAACATAAACGGAATAGATGTAGAAGCTGATTACAGCGAAGAAAATTATCTTCTTCTTAACGAAGACGGCTGGCGCGGACTTTCGTATCTCGCTGATTATACGATATCCCTAAAGGCAGACCCCGAACTGCTCCACAAACGTCTTCTCGACAGAAAGATCGCAAGCGGCAGCAGCTACGAGGACGCCCTCAGCCATGTTGACTTCAGTGATATGCGGAATGTAACGCTCTGCCTCGAAAAGACCAAAAAGGCAGATTTAGAGCTGCAGGTAACTCTTAATCCGATTTCCGGCTGTCATGAACTCGCCGTGTGTACTCCGTCATGATCAAATATGAGTTCTTCCTTACTATTCCTCTTCGTTCGCCCGGATATATACTCTGTTATCAGCTGGTTCCAAAATGTTAATGCGTAACTTTTAAAACACAAAAACCGCCCTAAGCCTCAAACTTAGAGTGGTTTTTTCAATTCATGTCAGGATACCAGCGGCAGTACAAAGCTCACCCATAAATAACTTACAGGCATAACAAGTATCATCGACGGTATCATATCCGCAACAGGGAACATCTTGACTTTTATCATTCTGAATCCAGTGGCAAGGAGCAGGAATCCGCCGCACGCCTTGAAGTCGGCGATCATCGTCTCATTCGTCATAGGATATATCACGCCTGCCAACAGGAAAAGCAGCATGAAGATAACGAACTGCGGAACGGCTACAGCGCAGACAACCGCTCCCAGACTGCAGGCAAAGATAAGTGCTGTAAAGAGATCGAGGATCGACTTTGCGATCAGTATGCTGTGATCTCCTGTCATGCCCGAAACGATGGAACCGTAGATTCCCGTTCCGCTTGCACAGAAGAGGACTATCGCAGTAACGAGTGCAGTTGTGTATGCTTCATCATTTGAACTCTTATTGCTTTTAATTATCTTTCCGATGACCTTCTGCATACCGCCCGCAGCCTTGTTTATATTCTCTCCGAGTTTTATGCAGATGCCGATCGCAGTTCCGATTATTACCGAAAAAACAACTGCCGGCATATTCTTCATAAGCACTATAGAACTTATTCCCATCGACATAGCACAGCAGCCGAAAACCATGGTCAGTTTTTCCTTGAAATCATCTGACAGGGCATTACCGGCAGCTGCTCCGATTACTCCTCCTATAATGATAGATAAAGTGTTGACTATTACTCCTATTGGCATTATTCTTACTCCGCTTTCCTTAACATCCTGCAAAGAAATTTCTGGAATGCGTCCACTCCGATCCCGACATAAACGACTCCTGCGATCATCGCAACAGCAATCTGTACCGGAAGGGTTCCAATATCGGCAACCGCAAGCGGTCCCATTATCGTAAGACCGATAGCCCATCCGCAAAGCCATGCCGGCGTGAAGATAAATCTCGGTACGCTCTCTCCGATAAGAACCGCAATTCCTCCCATCAGAAAAAGAGTCCCGTACAGTTCGGCACTCGGATTAAAAGGAAGTTTCTCCATTATAAAGATCGCTATGACTGCCCAGATATCTCCGCAGAGAAACCCTATCGCCATCTTTAATGCGTCGGAAGCCTTATTGCCGTTTGCCACATAAACTCCCGCACATATCAGAGCAACAGCCCCTGTTGTAATTCCAACAAGGGCTGAAAGCACCGCCCATATCGGCGGAAGAAGAGCAATTCCCAATGCAAGTGTTAATTTATTTATAGTTTTTTCGCTCATATCATTTATCCCATTCAAAACCGCTGAAGATAGGCTTTCCCGTGTATCTCTTAAGTTTCTCCTCACCGTTCATTACACGGACTGCGCCCGCTGCCATTGCTTCCATTTCGAATTCTCCCGGATATGCAAATACAGGTGCGATAAAGGAACAGGTTTCTTTGATCTGACCGACAAGATCTTTATTATACACCATTCCGCCGCCTAAGAGAATAGCATCTACTTTTCCGTGAAGAACAGCAGCCATTGAACCGATACATTTTTCGATCTGATAGATCATCGTGTTCCATACCATTTCCGCATATTTGTCACCATCTGCAATACGCTTCTTAAGCTCTATGGCATCAGAGATTCCGGTGTGGCTTACAAATCCTCCCGTCTTCGTTATAAGAGGCTTCACATCAGCTATCGTGAGTTCGTTCTTTTTCATATAAGAAATAAGATTTGCGACCGAAATGCTTCCGCATCGTGTGGGAGCCATCGGGCCTTCCCCGCCGACGATATCAAATCCGTCAACCATTTTTCCCTCGCGGTGAGCCGAGACGGATATTCCTCCGCCGATATGGCAGACGATATAATTTGCTTCCTCATATTTTTTATGAAGAACGTTTTTGCTGTGACGGATAGCAGTTTCTTTGAGGTTTAAGGAATGAAGATGTGCAAGACGGTAAACGCCCTTTATACCTGTCATTCTCGCAAGATCCTGATACTCATCAACATCAGGCGGATTTACGACCATTGCCTTTGCACCGTTAGCTGATGCAAATTCTGCAGCAAGCTGAGGTCCAAGGGCTGCAGGATGTATAACACCGTTTGCCATTGTCCTTGCATGCTCCAGAAGAAGCTCATCCACCTCGTATGTTCCGCCCTCCATTGCAAAAAGTCCGCCGCCTCTTCCGACAAATGCATCCACGTCATCTATCGAAACATTTGCTTCCTTAAGCAGGTCAAAGATCATCTTTCTTCTGTAAGGAAGCTGGTCGCTGATGCTTTCATACTTTGCAAGCTCTGCCGCATCGTGTGAAACATTTGCGCTGTAAAGGCATTCTTCGCCCTTGAAGAGCGCGATCTTCGTGGAAGTCGAACCGGGATTTATGGTAAATACTTTGTATTCTTTCATTTATTTATTTTCTCTCCTCCGGTTTGGAATTACCTACACTTCTCGCCCGCAGCCCTTACTGCGCTGATTATGATATTGCCTTTAAGCTCCGAAACCGGTGCGCTTCTTGAGCAGTCGCATACGACTTTTCTGAAGCCCTGAAGCATCGGACCGTAGGCATCAGCATGTCCGAACTGCTGGATAAGCTTAACGGCAACGTTTCCTACATTGAGGTCAGGCCAGATAACAACATTTGCCTTTCCTGCAACTTTGCTCTCCCTCTTTACTTTCTTTTCAGCCACTGCCGGATTGATCGCAGCATCGAGCTGGAATTCTCCGTCTATTGCAAGGTCAGGTCTTAATTCATTTGCGATCCTGACTGCTTCGGTAACTTTATCAATAAGCTCTCCCTGTCCGCTTCCGAGTGTTGAATAGCTTACACATGCGCATCTGGGTTCCCAGTCAAGAAGCGACTTAACCGTGTCGCATGCTGCGATAGCGATGCTTGCAAGCTGCTCGGAATTCGGGTTTGTGCAGACTGCACTGTCACCGATTGCAAGAAGTGAACCTTCACTTCCCTCATATCCCGGAATGTCGCAAAGGCCGATACTTGAAATAGTTGCGAGTCCTTCTTTCATTCCGATGATCATCTGTCCTGCAAGGAGCACGTCCTCTGTTGTATAATCGATACCTGCAAATGTAACGTCCGCTTCATCAACCGCCTGCATTACCATTGCATACTGAAGCTTGTCTTCCATTCTGCGTCTGAGAGCCTTTTCCTTAAGTCTCGTCTCAGGAAGTGCAGTATACTTTTCTATAAGACTTACCTTGTAATCTTCATTATTTACATCAACGATCCTGAAAACGTCTTCTTTATATCCTCTCTCGGAAATCGCTTTTTTTATCTCATCTTCGTTTCCCACAAGGATAGGGATGATGCAGCCCTCTGAGCCTGCCTCATAAGCTGCCTGCATCATTTTTTCGTTTAATGCTTCCGGAAATGCAACCCTCTGGGGATTCGTTTTTGCCTTCTCAAAAATTCTGTCTATAACACTCATTTCACATTTCCTCTTCAATAAGAGTTACCAGATCTGCGATTGTCTCACATGCGCTGGCATCGGCAAGCATAAGTGCAACATCAAGCTCGTTCTCGATCTCCGATACAAGAGCTACCATCTGTACTGATGCTCCGTTTAAATCCGTCTTGAAAGATGTTGTCTCTGAAAGCTCAGATACATCCTTCTTGTATGACATAGCTACCATTTCCAAAACCTGACTTAAAATTTCTTCTCTGCTCATTTTTATATCTCCTCTGTATATTCGCTTAAATCAATTTAAATATTCATCATCAAGATCAAAAACAACTGTCTTGAATCCGCCGTCACGGTCGATTATTGAAGCGTGAATGTTAAGCGGAAGCTTCTCGCTGAGTTCAGCACGGTTCTTCTTGCTGATGCCGCGTACTACAGCATTGAGTCTTGTTCCTTCTTCTATTTCAACTTCTCCGTAAGCGTACTTTCCCATCTTCTTGTACTCGGGCTTTGATGAAAGCGCAGCCGGAAGTACTATTGAATGAAGCTTTGCTTTCCCGCTGAGCTCTACCCATTCCGTCTCATAATTTCCGCACTCATTGCAGGCATATACAGGCGGGAACTCAACGTGTCCGCATTTTGGGCATTTACGTCCCATTATCTTTCCTTCTTCTAAAGATAAATAAAATTTTTCAACTATCTTTTCTAACTTTATAGCCATCGTCAGCCCCTCCTTCAATCCATTGTCCGAATGATGATAGCGGCTACGTTCTGTGCACCGCCATATCCGCGAAGCATTGTTGTTTTCGGAAGTTTCTTTACCTGACGTTCTCCGCACTCATTCCACATCTGCTTGCATGCCTCATACATATCTGCAAGACCTGATGCTGCGTGAGCGTGTCCGAAAGATGTTCTTCCGCCGTTTGAGTTGATGGGCTTATCACCGTCCCATGCAGTACGTCCGTCGCAGATGTATTTCCAGCCTTCACCGTAAGGAAGGTATCCTGCGATCTCCGCCGAAACAAGGTGTGATGTTATGATGAAGTCATTTGCAAAGAAGAGGTCGAGATCATCTCCGGAAAGTCCTGTTGACTCGTAAACCTGCTTTACTGCTTCCTCGGTTGCGCGTACCTCGAAATGAGGTGTTGTTGCCTCGCATGCCGCACTTCCGATACCAACGACTTCGATGGGCTTGTGCTTTAAGTTCTTTGCGATCTCCGGGATCTTCTCGGTTGCGCATACGATACATGCTGCGGCTCCGTCACACTTCAATTCAAGTCCGCCTGCTCTTAAGAAATCACCCATCTTCGGATTGTAAGGTGAGTTCATATACTCATCAAGTGTCATTCCTGCTTTTTCTGCAAGCTCTTCATAGGTTGTTCTCTCGATAGCGAGGGGATTGACAGAGGCGTTTCTTCTGTTGTTTACGCACATTGCATTGAGAGTCTTATTCATATCCTCTGCGGAGATTCCCCTTGTGCGCACATACCATTCTGCCGCATCATCATAGATAAGTTCCTGACCT
>CAJORC010000227.1 GCA_905236615.1 uncultured Lachnospiraceae bacterium | reverse complement strand
TATATTGATTGTGCGGAACTAAAACGGCAATGTCCGAAAATAGTAACTGAGACAGAGGACATTTACTTTACGGTCGGAGGATATTATAAAATACCGGGAATGGGAGGAGGAAGTGATATCGGTTGGATATCTCCGAAAGAACTGACAGATGGCAGGATAAAGATCAGAAAATACAGCGGAATAGATATCTGGAACCGGATAATTATGTGGATTTGATTACCGGAGGTGGAGCCTATGTTTGGAATGCAGGTTGAAGTCAGAGGAAATACAGAGAAGTATGTCAAAAAACTTTATGATATTAATGGCAATCATGTTGGAACCATCTCAATAACAAGACCAAAAAAGGCGTATTTAAATGATAAGAAAAAGAAGTCAGTCCTTTATAGCTTTAAACAGGTATCCTCACAGGTTATGAAGGCAAAAACATCGGTAAATGCCGCTCAGGTTTCAAGAAATATTGGTATGAAAATAGGACTTCTGCAAAGGCAGTTAAAAAAGGGTGATTGTGATGAGGAAGAAATCCTTAGAGCAATTCTTCATGCAAAGATGGTTAAGAAAGCTTGTGAAAAGAAAAAGAAGAATTTGGAACTGGAAGAAACTGCAGAGCGTAAACTTGACGGGGAAGAGGAAATTCCTGCTGAAAGTATAGATTCTGTTGAAGAGGCAGATTCCAAAGAAGAAATGAGGGAGCTTGAAGCGGAAGAATTTAAGGCGCTTATGGAAAAACTAGAAATATCTATTGATGAAATGTATGATATGGCAGAGGAGACTGTTGAATTTGATGAAGAGCTTGATGAAATGTCAGAAGTGATTTCGGGCGCTATGACGCCGGAAAGGCTTAAGGAATTGAAGCAAAAGCATAGATCAGAGGAGACAGCAGAACTATTATCGGCAGATCTTAAGTATCTGAAAGCTCTTTTTGACCGATTGCAGTCAGAAAAAGAGAATAATGTAAAGGGAAATTATTCGAAAGGCTATGAAAGTGGGGTATCAGTATCATTTGGAGACGAAATAGATATTCCAGTAATGTCGGAGACAGTACAGAGTAATGAACTTGGTGGGACAATAGATATGAAGGCTTAGGAGACAATGTTTTTTTTGGTTTTACTATTAACAATTGTTAATGGAATGGAGGTGCAAATGGCTATTTCAAATCTTATGACAAAGTCTCTTTTGTCTGCGCATTCTGCAATGAAACAGATAAAGGCTCAACAGGGAATCAGAAAGCAGATGGAAGGGAATGCGGGAGTCCTTAAAGCTGAGATCAAGCAGGATAGTGGACGAGGCGGAGATATCAGGAAAAAGGAGGAAGAACTTGCGGCAGTAGAGAAAAAGGCAAATGATATAGAAAACATGCAGATGAATCAGATGTCGGTTATGAACAGAGAATTGAACGAGAATTCAAAAGCTGAAACAGAAGAGCAGAAGAAAAATGAAAAGCTTGAAGAACTGCATGAAAAGAGACGAATTGAACGCAGAGAGCAATTTGAGACAATGCAGGAAAAGAATAAGGAAAAAGTTGTTTCAGTTGATGGAGCAGATGTTACAGTTCGTTCTTCAACGGATGCAAATTTGGCTCAACAGCATATAGATGAATCTATTGCTCCAACAAGTTTTGTAGAAATTGAGTCAGCAGGTAAAACAAATCTAACAGTAGATATCAAAGTATAGGAGGATTGTTATGGCTATTACAACAAATTATGGTAATTATGCATATGTAAACAAGGCAGTCGAGAAAGAGGGATTAAATCAGAAAAAAGAAGATCCGGTAGTAAAAGATAATGAAAGAAATGGTGCAGCGGTTTATGAGAAACAATCTGACAATAACGATAAGGCGACTTATGAAATAGCAAAGAAGTCTCCTGCTGACAGAGCAGCAATTATTCAGCAGATGAAAGCAGCAGAAGAGGAACAGCGCAATAACCTTATTAGCATAGTTCAGAAGACCTTGGCAGGTCAGACAAATGCATACGGAAAAGCAACAGGTGACAGTTTATGGAAACGCTTTGCCGGAGGAGATTTCAAGGTTGATCCGTTTACCAGAGCCCAGGCTCAAAAGGATATATCTGAGGATGGTTACTATGGCGTAAAGAAGACATCACAGAGACTTTTTGATTTTGCACAGGCGCTTGCAGGTGATGATGTCGAAAAAATGAAAGAAATGCAGAAGGCTATGGAGAAGGGATTTAAAAAAGCAGAAAAGACATGGGGAGGAGAACTTCCTTCAATCTGTCAGGAGACTATTGATGCGGCAAATAAGCTTTTTGAGGAGTATTACAATTCTAAAGATGCAGCAATATAGATATAGCGTTACTTAGATTCATGTGAATGGTGGTGATCCTTCATGAATATAAACATACAGAGTATTAATTTCTTCTCAAATGCAGAAACAAAGGCAGCAGCGGATAGAATGGCAAGGCAGCAGAAAAGAGATAGTACAATAGCTTTTTTTGAAAAACAAAAAGAAAATCTGAAAAATATGCATACAAACTCTCTGAATGATATCCAAAAAAAGCTTGATATACTTGAAAATTATAACGAACAAATTGCTGCTGCAAAGACTGAGTATAATAATTCGCAGGTGTTCCATGTCCTTGATGAAGCTATGGAACGTGCCGAAAAGATTGCAGAAGAAGTGAAGAAAATGGCACCTAAGACACCTGAAGAACGTCGCGAAGATATGATTGAAGAAGCCACGGGAATTGATAAAAATGATGGCATTTTGAATGACACTATCGTAGAACTTGAAGAAAATCTTGAAGAAGGCACTGAAATAACTGAAGAATTATCTGATATATCGGAAACAGACAAAATAAAGACCAATTTTGAGCAGATTAATCAATTGGAAGAATCTGAGGAACTGAAAAGAATCTACAAACGGATTGATTACAGGATATGATTGATATTAATGAAAAGGCGTGATATATGTTAATGAATCCGAGCGAAGCGAAGGAGGAATTTACATATATCCGTACAAGCGCACTTAACGAAGCAAGCATGAAATG
>CAJORC010000226.1 GCA_905236615.1 uncultured Lachnospiraceae bacterium | reverse complement strand
GCTCCTATTCCTTTTGCAACTCTTGGAAACAGGGAACTTGGCGGAATAGGTTCCAACTATATAAAAGGTATTATAGCAATGGCATTTCAGGGATTTTTCATAATAATATGCGTTGGAATATATTCGGCATTAGTGGGAACAATTACAGTTGCAGATAATCTGCATGTGGCGATCTGGTCTGTGATGGGATATACGGTGGTACTATGTTTTGCACTGTTCAAAACAGGATCGGTATCAAAAAGTATCTTTTCATGTCATTAAGAGGAGGTGAGTTGAAATAATATCTGTTGATGTCCCCAAGGATTTATCGGGAATAAATGAAAAAACCAAATTTGTATTAAACCTTACAAAGAGGCAGCTGGTATGCTTCAGCTCTGCTGTTGTTGCAGGATTTCCGATATATCTTCTGACGTACAGGAGCATTGGAACGGATGTGGCTACCATGCTCATGGTTATGATAATGCTGCCGTTCTTTTTTGCAGCGATGTATAGGAAATATGGATTTCCGGCAGAGAAATATGCCTATCTGATGATAAGACAGAAATTCCTCGTACCCGGTATAAGGAGATACCGGACTGAGAATCTGCTTAAGAAAATCGAGGAAAGGGAGCAGATAGTGAATGAGATAAATATGCTTGAGAAAAAGAGAAAGCGTCATAAGGAAAGGAGGTTAAAGGGACAGAATTGAAGAAAATAATTGACTCAGTCTTTAAGATGATAACCGGTCTGAACGTAAATGATTTCTTGAGACTTAATAAACTTAAGAAGAAACTTAATGGGAATGACCGGGAAGACACTAAACCTGATACGGCACAGAAAACCATAACATTTGAAAAAATGTATAAAGATGGTGTTTGCAAGGTTAAGGACAGGCTATACACAAAGATGGTCGAATTTTATGATCTGAATTATGAGCTTCTTGACATGGACGAGCGTAAAGATCTGCTTGGACTTTACAGCCGTTTCATAAACTATTTTGATCCGGAGATAAAGATGCAGTTATTTTTGTTTAACCGAAAGGTAAATGAAAAAGTGCTGAACGATCAGTTTGACATAAAGCCCAGAGGAGACATGGATGACTGTATCAGGAAAGAGTATCTGAACATACTTAAGGAACAGAACAAGAAGGGAACAAATGGCATAATAAAAAGCAAATATCTGATATTCGGCATAGAAGCAGACAGCGTAAATGATGCGAGGGTAAGGCTCAATAATATAGAGGCTGATATTATAAAAAATCTCATGAATTTAGGGACTGAAGCGCATAGTCTCAATGGTAAGGAAAGACTCGAAATACTGCATGATTATCTCAACCAGTATACGATGGAGCCTTTCTTTTTTTCATTTGAGGAAATGGCGAAATCCGGAAAGAACGTCAAGGACTATATTGCCCCGCCGGGATTCGATTTCAGATTTCCGAGCAGGTTTAAGACCGGAAGGATGTACGGAAGCGTTGCATATATAGATGTCCCCGGACCGAAGATGGATGACGAGGTTTTGCAGAAAATACTTGATCTTGACAGTAATCTTACAGTGTCTATTCATATTCAGACAATAGATTCCGTAAAGGCCATGAAGATGATAAAAAATGCGCTTACAAATATTCAGAAAGCAAAGATAGAAGAACAGAAAAAGGCTGTCAGATCAGGATACGATATGGACATTCTTCCGACTGATATAATGACCGATGAAAAAAATATTCTGGAACTCTTAAACGACATGAATACGAGCAATCAGAAAGTAACCAGGCTTTCCTTTCTTGTCAGCTGCTTTGGAAGGACAAAAAGAGAACTGGAAACCCTTCAGCAGAGGATTGCAGGAATATTACAGCCTACTAACTGTGTCTTGAGAGTTATGCAGTATATGCAGGAGCAGGGGATGAATGCCTGCGCCCCTATTGGTATTAACGAGACTGAGATAGAGAGGATTCTTACAACAAGAAGTACCGCTATATTAGTTCCGTTCAATACACAGGAATTATTCATGCATGGGCAGGCTCTTTACTATGGTCTTAATGCACTGTCAAACAACATGATAATGGCTGACCGAAAGAAACTTAGAACTCCGAATGGCTTGATCTTAGGTACTCCGGGAGCAGGAAAATCATTTGCAGCAAAGCGTGAAATTCTTGCTGCATATTTAGTTACGTCTGATGACATTTTGATATGCGATCCGGAAGGGGAATATTACCCTCTTGTGGAGAAACTTGGAGGACAGGTTGTAAAGCTGGCAAGCAATTCAAAAGATTATCTGAATCCGATGGACATAAATATTTCGGATATGGGGGACAGAGAGGCACTGAAAATAAAGAGTGACTTTCTGATAACGCTCTGTGATGCGATAGCAGGTGATAAAGTGGCGCTTGCAAATGATGAAAAAGGAATAGTAGACAGATGCATAAATGCTGTCTATACAGAGTATTTTAAGAATCCGGTTCCTGAAAATATGCCTATACTGGAGGATTTATATAATGCGTTGCTGCATTATATACCGGACGATGTTGAATCTGAACTCGCGCGTGATGCAAGGGAAAAAGCAGTAAGAATAGCGAACAGCCTTGTTCTTTATGTTCATGGCTCACAGAATTATTTTAATCATAGGACCAATGTTGACAGTCAAAACAGGATAGTCTGTTTTGACATCAGGGATCTTGGAAATCAATTGAAAGAGCTTGGAATGTTGATAGTGCAGGATGCTGTATGGAACAGGGTATCGGTGAACAGGGAGAGAAAAAACTCGACGCGGTATTATTGTGATGAATATCATCTTTTACTGCGTGATAAGCAGACTGCAAAGTACATGGTTGAAATCTGGAAACGATTCAGAAAGTGGGGAGGAATACCGACCGGCATTACCCAGAATGTGGTTGACTTTCTGCAATCGGAGGAAATCGAAGGAATTCTTGGAAACTCTGATTTTATCTATCTTCTTAATCAGAATTCGAAAGACAAGGAGATCGTTGTAAATAAGTTCGGCTTAACCAAGGAACAGTTAAAATACGTTACTAATTCGGAAAAGGGATGTGGTCTGATGTTCTTTGACAGGTATGTAATACCGTTTGTGGACAGATATCCTGAGGATACGGAAACCTTCAGGATCATGGATACAAGACCTAAAAGCTGACGGATCATATTCAGAAAGGGGGTAATGAAACTGCGGATATACAAGGGGAGAATCGTAAATGATACGGTTGAATATCAGAAAGACACTTCTGGACATAATGTCCAGAAGTCTGATGTGATAGATAAGATACGGAGCGAACAGAAGGCAGAAGAAGGTGATAATGACAACAATAGCGCCGTAGAAGCTTTTGATGAAGGAGTTTCCGAAACAAAAGGAGTCATAACAGCTGCAGCCAAGAAAGCACGAAACAAAAAATATCAGAAGAACAGACTTAAAAAGTTCTATGT
Source organism: uncultured Lachnospiraceae bacterium (assembly GCA_905236615.1). GTDB lineage: Bacteria > Bacillota > Clostridia > Lachnospirales > Lachnospiraceae > NK4A144. The sequence continues at coordinate 141 of CAJORC010000226.1, read as the reverse complement.
TGAAAAGCTCAGAAAAGTCTGTAAAAATGCTGCGAACATGAAAGGATTTACAGATGCAACTACAAATATATTTGCTGCAGTTGAGAAAAAGGCGAAGGAGTTTGTTGTTAAGAATTTTCCTTTCCTTGCCACAGTGCTTGT
>CAJORC010000225.1 GCA_905236615.1 uncultured Lachnospiraceae bacterium | reverse complement strand
TTATTATTATACCTAAATCTGTCGCATTTACAATATTAAATTGATTTTTTATAAAAATATCACAAAAAGAAACCCCACCGATTACTAATTACTATATCGGCGGGGTTAGTGAAAATATTTAGGTTTTTCTGTATTTTTTTGTGTACTAAAACTATCTTCCGGAAATTATGACAGCATTTTCTTTATATATTTACCTGTATAACTTTTCCTGCTTTTGGCAACTTTTTCCGGTGTGCCTGTGGCTACTACCGTTCCGCCGCCGTCTCCGCCGTCCGGTCCCATGTCTATTATATAATCGGCACATTTTATCACATCCAGATTGTGCTCGATCACGACAACGGTATTTCCGCTCTCCGAAAGACGGTAAAGAATATCAACAAGCTTGTTTACATCTTCAAAATGAAGTCCTGTGGTAGGCTCATCAAGGATATAGATCGTCTTGCCGGTTCCTCTCTTCGAAAGTTCAGTGGCCAGTTTTATTCTCTGTGCCTCACCTCCCGAAAGCTCCGTTGACGGCTGTCCCAGTTTTATATAACCAAGTCCCACATCATAGAGAGTCTGAATCTTTCTTCTTATTGTTTCCTGGTTTTCAAAAAATTTAAGAGCATCCTCAACCGTCATATCAAGAACTTCATATATATTTTTCCCTTTATAACGGACTTCGAGAGTCTCTCGGTTATAACGCTGTCCGTGACAGATTTCACAGGGAACGTATACATCCGGAAGGAAGTGCATTTCTATCTTGACTATTCCGTCACCGGCACATGCCTCACAGCGTCCGCCCTTGACATTAAATGAGAAACGTCCCTTCTTGTAGCCTCTGGCTTTGGCATCCGTAGTTGCCGCAAAAAGGTCTCTTATCTGGTCAAATACCCCGGTATAGGTAGCGGGATTTGACCTCGGAGTCCTGCCTATAGGTGACTGGTCTATATCTATCACCTTATCAAGCTGTGACACTCCTTCTATTTTATCGTGTTTACCTGCCTTTGTAAGAGCCCTGTTGAGCTTTCTTGCAAGTGCTTTATAAAGTATCTCATTTATAAGTGATGATTTTCCCGAACCGGAAACTCCCGTAACTACGGTCATTATCCCCAGAGGGATCTCTACATCTATATTCTTTAAGTTATTCTGCCTTGCGCCGCAGATTTTTATCCATCCGCTTGGTTCACGCCTTTTTGCCGGTACCTCGATCCGAAGCTCTCCCGAAAGGTATTTTCCCGTTATCGAATCAGGGCAGGCCATGACTTCCTCGGCTGTTCCGGCCGCGACAACCTCTCCGCCGTGTATTCCCGCACGAGGACCTATATCAACAAGGAAATCTTCCTCTCTCATTGTGTCTTCATCATGCTCGACCACAACAAGAGTATTTCCAAGATCACGCAGACGCTTAAGCGCCGACAGGAGTTTATCATTATCCTTCTGGTGCAGTCCTATGGAAGGTTCGTCCAGAATATATGCAACACCGACAAGTCCCGAACCGATCTGGGTAGCAAGACGTATTCTCTGTGCCTCACCGCCCGAAAGAGTTGCCGTTGCTCTTGACAGCGTCAGATACTCCAGTCCTACTTCAACAAGAAGTCCTACCCTGCCTTTTATCTCCTTTATGATCCTTTTGCCGATAAGGGCCTTATGTTCGTCAAGTTCGAGATTTTCCATGAATTCAAGGAGCTTTGCGGCGGACATCGAAGTTACATCATGGATATTTTTATCCGCAACCGTAACTGCAAGTGATGATGCTTTCAGCCTCTGTCCCTTACAGGTTGAGCAGGGTGTAACGAGCATGAATTTCTGATATTCCGCTTTCTGCGCTTCCGAAAAAGCTTCACGATATCTTCGCTCCATGTTGCGTATCAGTCCTTCGAAAGTTTCATCATAAACGCCTTCCGAACGCTGTCCTTTATAATGAACCTTTACTACCTTACCATTGGTTCCGTGTATGAACATATCACGGATTTCCTCGCTCAGTTCCTCATAAGGTGTATCCAGCGAAAATTTATACTCTTCCGCCAATGCTTCCAGAAGGGCATGGCTGTAACTGCCGTCCTTTGCAGATGATACCCAGCCCATAGCCTGTACGCAGCCTTCATTGAAGGAAAGACTCTTATCGGGTATCATAAGATCCTCATCGAATTCCATGTGATATCCAAGTCCCGCGCAGTCAGGACAGGCACCGAAGGGATTATTAAATGAGAAGCTTCTCGGTTCTATTTCTTCTATACTAATACCGCAGTCCGGACAGGAAAAACTGTCTGAAAAATGCTCTTCCTCACCGCCGATAATATCCACCGTCATAAGTCCGTTGGATATCTTCATTACATTTTCGATAGAATCCGTGAGTCTTGACTCAATCCCCTCTTTAACAACAAGACGGTCAACTATTATTTCTATTGTATGCTTGATATTTTTATCAAGGACTATTTCTTCAGACAATTCATAAAGCGAACCATCCACCCTTACTCGCACATAGCCGCTCTTTTTTGCCTGATCGAGAACCTTTTCATGACGGCCCTTCTTCCCGCGCACTACAGGTGCAAGGAGCTGAATTTTTGTCTTTTCCGGCAGCGCCATTATACGGTCCACCATCTGATCCACGCTCTGTCTTTCTATCACGCGTCCACAGTTCGGACAGTGCGGCGTTCCGACTCTGGCATAAAGAAGTCTGAAATAATCATATATTTCCGTAACAGTTCCAACGGTAGAACGCGGATTTCTGTTGGTGGATTTCTGGTCTATGGAAATAGCCGGCGGCAGACCCTCTATCGAGTCCACATCCGGCTTTTCCATCTGTCCTAAAAACTGCCTCGCGTAAGAAGACAGGGACTCCATATAGCGTCTCTGCCCTTCCGCATAAATTGTATCAAAAGCGAGCGATGATTTGCCCGATCCCGAAAGTCCCGTAAGTACTACGAGTTCATTTCTCGGAATATCTATATTGATGTTTTTTAAATTATGTGCTCTGGCACCTCTGATTCTAATGTACTTTTTATAATCTTTCATAAGCCTCACCCAAATGCAGTTTTATCCCAGATATTTCTTTACCATCCTGTCGGTATGCTTCTGTGACCAGCGGTGAACTTCTATGCCGCGTCTTTTGGTTGCCCGCTTCATAAGTCCGGCTACCTGCTGCAGATACTCAATTGTAACTTTCGAAGAAAGCTTTGACTCTCCCGAATTACGGTTCTGGAAACCGTAAGGAATCTCTACGACCTTTGAATAACTGCTCATGGCAAGAACTTCTATCATTATTTTCCAGCCAACAGGGCGAAGATCAGCATGTCTTATGCAATCCCTGCGGAACATAAAAAGACCGCTCGTGGGATCAGAAATATGTCTGAGGCAGGGAAGCGCGATCTTTCCGATCCATCGTGCTGTTCCCGACACAAATTTCCTGTACAGATTCAGTCCGCCGTCATCTCCGCCGGGGATAAGTCTTGACGGTATACAGAAATCCGCTCCCGAAAGCACCGCCGCATACATAGGTCTTAAAATTGCCGGCGGATGCTGGAGATCCGCGTCCATGCATGCAAGGAAATCTCCTTCCGCTATCCTGAAGCCTCTTATTACAGCTGTTGCAAGCCCTGTCTCTCCGACTCTGTGCTCATATCTTACATGTTCATTTTCTTTGGAAAGCTTCTCTAATACATCCGGTGTATCATCAGTACTGTCATCTATAAATACAATCTCGTAGTCTATCCCCGAAAGTGCATTTCCTATCTGCTCTACAAGATTTTCAACATTTCCCTTTTCATTAAAGGTCGGTACAACCACCGATAATTTATTCATCACTCTTTCCTCATTTCAACTGTTTTTGCATACTAAATCATAACATTTTAACATGATAAAAACAAGCACCCCATAGCCTGAGCCATGGGGTGCCGATATCTTACGTTACTGTTCACACGCTTGCAGCGTGCTCCAGTAACGGGTTTTGCCATTGAAGATTGCCTACGGCAATGGGCAAAACCCATATCCTGCATTACTCATTGGGGCATAACTGCGCAGCGTAGTGCGCAGTTTGCCTGTGAACTGTAACTATCTTACCATAAGTCACGATCAGTCATCATCACTGTCAGAACCGGATGCTTTAATGGTATATCTGTAAGAACCTGCATATCCGCCGTAAGTTCCCTTACCAAATACATAGCAGGTAGGAGTCTTTGTCGGATAATTATTATCATAATCTTTTCTTCTCTTGTTTCTGCCGTTCAGGACATACTGAACAATCTTAGAATTAGTCTTTGATACCGAGAAAAGGCTGCCATCATAATCAAGCTTTGTCTTGGTAGGAACAACTATCTTTCCTGTGTAGGTATATGTATAGCTGTTGTTTGTACCATTTGAGAAAGCATAGGAAGAATGATATCCTTTTGTACTCGAAAATCCAAGGCTGAACTGCTGGAGATAAGGATTGGTCTTCTGCTTTGTCGTGCTGGCATTCATATAGTTCTCGTATCTGGGTGTCATCTGATAAGGCATGATCCTGAAATACTTTAAGATAGTACCTTTATACTCTGCCTTATAGGAACCTGCAGGAGTAATCTTGATCGTTGCGATACCTACTGCCTTATTATTGGTAAACTTCACCTTATAGTCGCTTCCGCTTGTAAGCTTATTACCCTTTGCGTCAGTTACGATAACCTCTATCTCGTTATTGATCTTTGATCCTGTGTAGTCGATTTCCTCATAATCATGCATCTGATACTTCACATTGTTCTTTGTGTAATTAAGGGAAACAGTGAAGTATGACGGATCAGAGAATGCCTTCTTCTTTTTGCTTGTCATGGCATATCTCTTCTTTTTTGTTCCGTCCCATACACTTCCGCTGGCAGGTGTAAAGGTTACGAGACCTCTCTTGCCTGTCTGGGCCACGCTCTTCTTGTAGTCAATTCCTTCTCTCAGCGGATAATAATGAAGAGTTTCCTTATCATAGTAGAAAAGTGCAGCACTATCCTGTGAAAGAGCTGACTTAGTTGATGCATCCCTCTTATCTACACCGTAAACCTTTGTCTTTCCAAGCTTGAGCTGCTTAGACTTCAATATCTTAAAGGTCTCGCTTATAACAATCTGCTTATCGAGATTATAAGCAACTACTGCGCCTGTACCGAATGTGCCGTAATTGTAATCACTGCTGTCTGATGCACAGTAATTACCCTTATAATAGATATACCAGCCACCACCCTGGCTTACACTTTTCTTATAATCTGTATAATTTGAATTTGTATTTGCCTTGAATGTAGTGACGATCGTATTTCCGCTTAATACGATGGATGCTTCCGGTCGGATGTATGAGCCCTTGTCATACTGATAGAAATAACCCTTATTCAAAGATATTGAATAACCGCCATCCATCTTTGCGTCTATCGACTGGGTCTGCGCATCATCCTCTGTTATCTGCTGAACCTCAGCCTCAACATTTTCTGCCTCAGCCGCTTCAGTTGTTTCTGCCGCAGCACCTTCCAATTCCGCCTCGGCCTCAACAGCTACAGCCTCTGTCGTCTCTGCTGCAACAGCAGGTGTGACAAGCTGAAGTGCAAGTAAAGCTGCCGCCAGCAGGGTTGAAACTGACCTTCTCATTTCCTTCTTGATCATATTGACCTCCTCTTTTAATAGCTTTCCGGTAAATCCTTCCTGCATATCCACACACGAATAGCAAAGTATCTTTGCCGACTTTTCTTAAGTATATCATAAAAAAATAAATTTTATATTAAAAAAGCCGCATGGACTAAAAAAAATCCATGCGGTCTTCTTAATTATCGTAACTGTTCACACCTTGCAGGTGCTCACAGTTACGGGATTTGCCCATTTTAAGATTGCCTACGGCAATGGGGCAAATCCCAGT
>CAJORC010000224.1 GCA_905236615.1 uncultured Lachnospiraceae bacterium | reverse complement strand
TTTCTGACAAAATGACGTCGGATGTCCGTTTTTGCAACGCCGTTGCTCAAATCTTACAATTTGGCATCCGGCGGCAAAAAAGGCTCCCTTGTTATATTTCATTCATTCCACACAAATGACTTTTTGAATGTACCAAGGAAGTACATTCCTATACCATCATGCCTATCAGGCTGTTTTCGTTGAGGTCCTTGTTCCGGTCAAGCGAACCACTCGTCATACCGTCTTTCATGATGATTATGCGGTCACACATTCCGATAAGCTCCATCAGCTCTTCGGAGATCATTATGATCGACTTTCCGTTTTTCCTCATTCTGTCCATAAGCTGGTAGATATCCTGCTTAACCTTGATATCGATGCCTCGTGTGGGGCTGTCGAGCACAACAATGTCAGAATCCTTGCCGATCCAGCGCGCAAGCACGACCTTCTGCTTGTTACCGCCGGAAAGCTCCGATACGAACTGATTGGTATCGACCATTTTAACGGACATTTCTTTTGAAAACTTATTTGAAAAGTCCTTCATCTTCTTTCCGCTTAAGATCTTTCCGAAAGCACAGAGGTTATCAAGAGACGGAAGGCAGATATTGTCACCGATACTCTGGTTCATGACAACAGACTCATTATCCCTGTCCTTGGAAGTATAGGCGATGCTGTGCTTTATCGCAGAAGGAATGTTGTTGATCTCGGTTCCGTCTGCCAGGGTTACAGAACCGCTTCTGTCATAGGAAGCTCCGAAAATGGCCTTGCCTATCTCATGCATTCCGGACTCCGAAAGTCCTCCGAAACCTAATATCTCGCCCTTGTGCAGGTCAAAACTCACGTCCTTTATAAGACCCGGAACTGTCACATTCTTTACCGAAAGGACAACTTCGTCGGAAACTTTTTCATCATAATCCGATCTGTAATAATCACCGGTCACCTCACGTCCGACCATGAGTTTTTTAAGGTCATCTTCCGTAACGTCGGCACTCTTGACCGTATCGATATATACGCCGTCACGAAGTATCGTTATCGTATCGGATTTCTCAAGTACTTCCGGCAGGTCGTGTGAAATGAAGATGATCGTGTTGCCCTCTTTCCTGATACGCTCCATATGCTTGTAGAGCTCCTCACGTCCTTCCTGCGAAAGTGCCGTCGTTGTCTCGTCAATGACCACGATCTTGGGATTGAAATATGTTGCCTTAACTATCTCGACAAGCTTCCTGTCCTCAAAATTATAATTGTCGATCATGTCGGCAGCTTTGATCCTGTCGAAGCCGTACTTCTTCAGAAGCTCATTAGCCTCGCGGTTCATGGCCTTGGTATTTTTAATTCCGAATTTAACGAACCGGTCTTCATGTCCGAGGAAAATATTTTCCGCAACCGTAAGTCCCGAAAGCGTACCGAGTTCCTGAACGATTATTGATACGCCCTCTTCATTTGCCTCGACCTGATTTTTCGGGTGGATCTCCTTTCCGTCAAGCGTAAAGGTTCCCGTCTCCATCGTATAAATTCCCGTGAGCATGTTTGTAAGCGTTGACTTACCAGAACCGTTCTCACCTATAAGAGCGTGGACTTCACCCTTGTTTACATTAAAAGAAACATTTTGAAGTGCCTTCGTTATGCCGAAGGTCTTGCTGATATTTTTAACTTCGAGTCTTATTTCACTCATTTTCATTAACCTCCGGTCTTATTATTTAACAATATCGCCCTTGCGAACCTTGGTCGTAAGGGTAATTATGATAAGGAGGGCAAAGCCCGTGATAACGTCCTGAATGGCTGTAGGTGCTCCGAGTGCGATAAATCCGAAGAAAATGACATTTATGACAAATTCTCCGATTATTATAGCCTGAAGCGGAATACCGTATTTTCTGAATGCCATTCCGAAGAAACATCCCATCGTAGGTACGAAGTTACGGCTCATGGATGCCATACCCGTAACGGCTACCATGGAAGAACCGTAGCTTATCGTAAGGATAGCCATTATGCCGAAGAAAGCACCGCTCGTAAGGAATGCAAGACGCTTGTAATTATTAACATTAATACCCATGTTCTTTGCCACGAATTCATTTGAACCTATGGCATAGGTATAAGTTCCGAGTTTAGTGTAGTTTAAGAGAATGTAAGCGATAAAGCAGGCAATGATCGCCAGAATGATATCGCCCGGCATTGTACCGAACATTCTCAGGTCAGAAGGAAGTGTCTGCTCGATACCTCCCGCAATGTAGTTTGCAATTGACTCATAGATCAATGCCAGACCCGTCGTAACGATCATTGACGGAATCCTTAATTTTACATAGAAAAATCCATTTAATAATCCAACTATCGTTCCCGTAAGAACGCATCCGAATATCAATCCAAAATATCCAAGGTTAAATTTGTTGGCAAAGACACATCCGACTATGGCGGAAAGCATTATGTTTGCGCCAATGGAGAAGTCGAACATTCCCGTAACCATTACAAAATAGAATCCGCAGGCACCAACCGTTGCGATAAGGCTTGCCTGGAAATAGCTTAAAATATTGCTGAAAGATCCGAAGTTACCGGGGGTAAGAATTTTGAAGATAAGCCATGATGCTATCACAAGACCTGTAAGAATTGCATACCCCTTTGCGCCGCCGGATAAGCCGCGGCTTTTTACAGTATTAGAATTAGCCATAATATAACCTCTTTTTTCTAATACAGCCGGTATCGAAAGACGACACCGGCTGTAAGTTATCTTTTGTTTTTAGTTAAGCCTTTTTACTGACCAGCACGTGCTGCTGCATCCTCGATTGAAAGCTTAGCTGCTGTAGCCTTAAGGTCATCAAGGCTCTGGTTAGACATCTCTACAAGTTCATCGTCTGTGTAAGGAAGCTGGTTAACGAAATACTTCTCATAATCAGCATAATCTTCAGCTGATGAAACATAGAGGTAAGGGAAGGAAACTTCGTTGAAGCTGCCTTCGAAACCGGTGTAGTTACCCTTGATCGCATTGTAAACCATCATGAATGCGAAAAGAGGATCACAGTAATGTCCGCCGGACTCACCTGCCATTGAACCGTTCTCAAGTCTCTCACCGAGATCCGGAAGGAAGTCTGTTGAAACGATGTCAATAGAGTCGGTCTTTCCTGCTCTTTCAACTGCTGCGATAGCGCCCTGAAGAGGATCTCCGCCGCCGCCTGCAGGTATAAGTGCATCGATGTTAGGGTCTGCTGACATAAGAGCTTCTGCTGCCTTTGAACCGCCTTCTGAAGATGTTCCTGCATACTGGGGCTCTGAAAGCTTAGCCTGATCATCGGGATGAGCTTCGTTCCACTTATCAACGCCTGCTGTGTAGCCTGCAAGTCTGCCGAGCCATGTAGCATCGCCCTGCTCCCATCCGATAAGACCTATATCACGGTCACCCTTCTCAAGAAGGATGTTTACAAGCTTTTCTCCGTTTTCAGGCTCGTTCTCGTGAACAGCACCTACAAAGTAAGGTGAGTCAACTGCTGCCTGATAGATATCAGCACTGTTTTCCTCTGAAATGATTCTGAAGAACTGTGCAAGATAAACCTTGTTGTCATTACATGTCTTGATGGCAGATGTCATTTCCGTATCAGATGAATTACAGATGATGATTCCCTGACATCCTGCTGCTGCAAGCTGCTCAACCGAAGCTGTAACCTTCTCTGAAACGTGTCCCTGGTCAACATACTGAACCTGAACGCCGAGTGCCTTGGCTGCCTCATCAAGAATGAGTTTGCACTGTGAACCAAGTACGTCTGTTGATGACCAGATCGAAACACCGATCTTGATATCAGCGTTATCAACCGTTGACCCTGCGGCTGCTGCATTGTCCGCATTTTCCGTTGCTGCGGGTGCTGATGAAGAAGCTGCCTGCGATGCTGCTCCGCCTCCCTCGGAACCACAAGCTGCGAGGCTTGCAGTCATTACAACACAAGTTGTAATTGCAACAAGTTTTCTGAATAATCCTTTCATATTCGATACCTCCCATGTAATTTTGTTTTTCCGCTTCTGAACTTTTCAAAATCCATTATCTGCGAAAAAATTTACAATGACATTTGCCATTATTTTATAACGAATATACATAATGCACAATATCTTTGCGTCAATTTTCTTTAAAAACTTGTATTAAAAAATAAAATAATTCTGTAATATGATATTTAATTTGACAAGTATTCTGTATTTGGTCTGATGCAATATGTTATATTTTGTGAATAGTTCACATATTTCCATCTTATTTTTTGGAGGGTATATTCAAATCTTTTTATATTTAATTTGAAGTTTTACAGACAAGTTTCTGTTAAATGACCGAATTGACCGATTACGCCCCATATACACTTAAGTTGACTGAAGTCAAGGTTTGACCCTGTAAAACTGTATATATTTTAAAAACAGGGGAGCGGTTTTTTCCGCTAAAAGTTTTAATTGCATTTGTTATGAGAGGAGTAACAGGGTTATGAAATTAAATGAAAACATGACTTTTGAGGAGCTTAGAGATGTTCTCGGAAGCACAGGTG
>CAJORC010000223.1 GCA_905236615.1 uncultured Lachnospiraceae bacterium | reverse complement strand
TTTGCAATTGCGTTAAAGGACAGGATTGAGGGATTCCATTGTCTTATTCCGCATCAGAAATCACGTTTGGATTATAAGCTGTATATAGCAGATGCTATAGCGGATGAACTGCTGTCTTTTTTACAAAATAGTATAGAAGTTGAATTTTAAGGGAGAATGAAAAATGGGACTTATGCTTTATCCTGGGCTTATAAAAACTCAGGCAAAATCAGTTAATACAATATTAAAGGCAGATAATGCCGCTCTCATGGCAGCTAGGGAGAAAATAAACGATTTCCTTAATGCAGATATGCTGCAGGGTGCTGCGTGGGATAAAATGCGCTCACACTTACGCCATCATCTGAGCATTGTTCAGGGGCTTCTGGCGGCAAACAGCAAATTGCAGGAAGCAGATGATAAGTTGAGTGAGCAGGTTGGCTCGGAGATACTTATAGAAGATGTGCTCAAGGCACAGATAAGGATACTCAAAAACATAAATGAGGCATTACGCAGAAGGATCGAGTCACTTTCAAATCAGATTAATTCTTCATCAGATCCGACACATAAGGCAGCCTTGCGGGCAATCATAAATGGCTGTCGTGAAATTATCAGGGCAAATGAAAAGAAGATCCGTGAGCTTGAAGAAAAGCTTGCGAAGCTTTTCAGAATCGAAGCGTCTACTGCAAATCTCTTCGATGAATTTGAAAGTCTATATAATGAGGTAAATAAGGGAATCGCCGCCATACGTCAGGAGTGGAATCCGGATGTCTCTGATTTTCATATTGGAATCGGTGATAATGACTCATGGAAAAAAGCACTGGCTGATGCCTGGGAGAAGCTTTCTGGCAGTATTACGGATAAATTTGGTGAATATCTTGAGGAGCTTGGAAATTATCTTAAGGGTATAGGAAAGAATATAAATGATTATATTTTCGATCCGGTAAATGTCTGTAATGGAAATTTCGTTTCAAAGCATACTGACCTTAAAACAGAGGGAAAGTACCCGCTGACATTCCAGCGCTTTTATAACGCTATGTCCGATAGTGAAGGGCTTATGGGTCGAGGCTGGTCTGCAAGCTATACTGACAGGCTGGAGAAGAAAGAAGACAAGATAATAATTATTTCAGATGACGGACACGAGGAAAGTTACAGTGAACTGGAGCTTAAGGGTGGCAGCATCTGGTATGAGAGCCACGGTGAAGCAAAGACTTTAAGAGAAAAGGATGGCTGCTGGCTGTTAGTTTCTGATAACGGAGATTATAAAAAGTTTGATGAAGACGGAAGATATATCGAAGATGGCGATAAGAATGGTGCTAAATTAAAGCTCATATATGATGGGAACGGAAGGCTTGAAAAAGTCCTTGCGGATAACGGCACATATATCCGCTTTAATTACAATGATGATGCGTTTCTCAGCAGCGTAGAAGATCATACGGGCAGAAGAGTTTCTTATAAATATGATGCGGATAAAAAGCTTTTTGAAATAACTGATGTCTGCGGAAATCTTATAAAGTATGAGTACTCTGAAGATAATCGTATAAAATCCGTAAAGAATGGTCTCGGAATAAAGGATATTGAAAACAGCTATGATGAAAAAGGCCGTATCTTAACTCAGGTATTTCCTGATGGTGGAACGGTAACTTTTGCTTATGATGATGACAGCTACGAAACGGTTGTTACTGATCAGATGGGGCATAAGGTCATTTATAAAAGAGACGCCCTCTTCAGACTCGTGGCAAGAATTTATCCTGATGGAACCGAGAAATTTACTTATAATGAGAAAAATTTAAGGACTTCGTATACTGATAAACTTGGAAATACCACGCATTATGCCTATGACAGTCATGGACGTATGACTTCTGTTATCGACGCAGAGGGAAATAAGTCGGTCATCACTTATAATGCAGAGGGAAGACCTTATGTGGTGAAGCTTCCTGATGGAAACTGCTGGAAATATCTTTATGATGGCAGCGGAAACCTTACAAAGATCATCAATCCTTTGGGAGACAGTCAGAGCCTTAAGTATAAGGGAAGAAATCTGGTTTCTGTTCGAGATGAGGAAAAGCATGAAGTAATCATAAATTATGATGAACTTGGAAATGTAGCTGAAAAGCTTCTTCCTACGGGAGAAAAAGTCAGCTTCAGTTATGATGCGCTCGGAAGGGCAAGGGAAATTAAAAGAGAAAACGGATACAAGGTTTCCTTTGATTATGATGCCGCAGGAAGAATTTTAGAGGAAAAGAATTCCGAAGGTGCTTCGAGAAGGTATGAATATAACGCAGAGGGTAAGCTTATAAGAAGAATAGAACCGGACGGAAGTGAAAAGTGCTGGGAGTATGATAAGTGTGGGCACCCAGTAGTATTTAAGGATCTTGACGGAAACCACTTTGAAACTGAGTACAACCTTGCGTGGAAACCAACGGTAATGAAGTTTCCGAATGGCGGTGAGCTTAAATATATTTATGATGAACTTATGCGCCCTGTAAAGATGACAGATCCCGAAGGACGGGAGACCGAATATTCCTATGATCCGATGGGAAAGGTGACGGAGATCAGAAGAGGCGGAAAGATAGTTGCTTCTTATAAATATGATTCTCTGGGAAGAAGGATTTTCTCTGCTGATGGAGATGGACAGACCTTCAGGATGGAATATGACGTAATGGGAAGGGTCATATCTGTTGAAGATGCGGCAGGAAATAAAAAAAGCACAAAATATGATGCTTTAGGCAGAATCACGGAAGAAACTGATGTGCTCGGAAGAACGACGAGTATAGAATATACAAAGACAGGAAAGTTATTAAAAATAAAAGATACGGCAGGTATTGTAACTGATTTCAGCTATAACGAAAGCGGAAATCTTGCCAAAGTTGAAAGAGGAGGACAGCTGACAGAAGCTTTCGAATATGATAAATATGGCAGGGTCATAAAGAGAAGAAAAGCAGATGGTCTTGAATATGATCTTTCCTATTATGATAGCGGAAGAATTGCTGAGATAACTGATTCAAACGGTTCCGTAACGAAATATGAATATGACCTTATGGGAAGACTCATTAAGGCTGATGTAAATGGAAAAGTTACGACATACACATTTACTCAATCGGGAAAGACTAAGTCTGTTACAGACGATGTTGGAACAGTGACTGAGTATGAATATGACTGCATGGGAAATAAGATTTCCGAGAGCAGAAGGTCGGCTGATGAAAAAGAGGCTGCAAGAATCAATAAATTCAGATATGACCTCACAGGACTTCTCGTGTCCTTCGAGGATGCAATGGGACAGAGCGAGAGCTTCAGCTATGATATTTATGGACATCTTATCTCAAGAACTGACAAAGACGGACTCAGGACAGAATATAA
>CAJORC010000222.1 GCA_905236615.1 uncultured Lachnospiraceae bacterium | reverse complement strand
TCCGGCTTCTTCACTCCATCTCTGATTCCAGTTCTTTGTCGGAAATTTGACAGGTATACATTCTATATCATTTTCCTTACAGAGTTCACTTATTTTTTCAATCCAGTACTTATTCTTCTCATTTAAGGGAAGCTCATCTAATTCAGCTGTCGCTGTTCCATCCTCTGAAATTATAACATTCCTTTCTTCACGAAGATTGAACCTGTCAGCTTCGATATTATTGACCGAAACAAACCTGAGCGTCGCTCCTCTTGTAAGATATGGCTCTCCGTTTTCTCTCGTAATATCCTTGCTTCCGAATTCCTTCCATCTTGTATGAAACTGATAAAGGGGAAACAATGCCGAATACATTAAATCCTCATTGTCGCTGCAGGTATTCCTTATCATTTCCAGTTTAAGCACTGACGCTCTCATCGGGAGAATTGCCTTCAAAATACCTTCATCAGAGGATTTTTCCCTGACGAGATTACCAATTTCGACAAAAACATACTTGGGCTTCTGATATTTCAGTGCTTCCTTAACCCAATAATAACTGCAGACCATAGGCTGACCCGGGCTTCCCAGATCGAAGCCTGTAACTCCCGAATAGGCATAAACCTGCATCGGATCCAATCCATGGTAACTATTACTGGCTCCTACAGTAATATAGTCCAGACTGTTCCTCTCCATCTCGTAAAAATTCTCATAACGTGCACTTTCACCCGCATCATCCGGATCATTCGAATAAAGCCAGTAAGGTGTAAGATAGAAAGACGCCGTGATCACCAGTAACGCCAGAATCAGACCAAATGCCATAAATTTGAAAAGAACCAACAATCTTTTTTTCAAAATACTATACTCCTAATTATAAACGCATATCCATGTCTGACCTATCAAACTCATTAAAAGTTCTGATAAATAAAAGTTGAAGCATCGTATCCGATACCGTAAATTCCAATAATCAATATTGCCAATATTGCAGAATAGTATACTGCCCAACGCAGTGGCAGACACAATCCCGAAATCTTCTCTCTGATCCTGATACCTTTTTCGTTTATATAATCGACGTAAAGCATCAATGCGATTGCAATTATAAGTACTGTCCAGTCTTTTCCGTCAAGGCCCATATTAAAAAGTGTCCCATCAGAAAAAATCTTTATATTAAACGAAGAAAACATATTCCTGATCATTCGGACCGCATCAAGTGAAGAATTGCCCCTTGAAAAGAATCGTCCAATTATAATGATTACCGTAGTCCTTACAATCTGAAATGCCCCGAACAATTTTGTCTCAGGATTAATTTTAAATCTCTTCCTGAGATTTGAATAGAACTGTTCCAATAAGGTATTGGTCGAAACAAATACAGCCATATAGAAGCCGTAAAACACATATTTCAAGTCCGCACCATGCCATATTCCAACTATGATAAATGAAATCAGCGATGCAAAAGACGGAATCAGTACCCTGCCATAATAATTACCAAACTTTTTCTTAAGTTTCTTTTGTAAACGGCCTGCTGTCTGTGAGAGACACATGGGATAAAATATATAATTCTTCATCCATGCGCCCAGAGTTATATGCCATCTCTGCCAGAACTCCGTAACAGATTTCGCATAGTAAGGCTGTCTGAAATTTTCCGTAAGTTTTATGCCAAGTATTTCGGATATTCCAAGAATTATATCCATACCACCGGAGAAATCCGCATATATCTGAAATCCATACAGAAGTCCCGCAATAAAGATCACAAATCCCTTATAACCCGCAGCTGAATAGTTATTAAAAACCTCATTTACAAGAATTCCTGCTCTCTCGGCTATTATTATCTTCTTAACATAGCCCCAGAGCACCCTGAGAAGCCCATTTCTGAAATTCTCGTCACTCCAGTAATGAACACTGCCCAGACTCTCTGACACATCTTTATATCTACTTATCGGACCTTGAATTATGTGTGGAAAATATGCTGTATAAACAGCAAAATGAAGAAAGTTCCTCTCTGCCCTGCATTTATCCCTGTGAACATCCAGAAGATAACCCATGGTCATAAAAGTATAAAATGAGATTCCCAGCGGAAGCACTATCGATTCACTTCCAAGGTGTCCTCCCAATCCTAACCCGGTTAAAAAGGCATCAATATCCAGAATCAGAAAAGAACAGTATTTCATGACTGCAAGAATGCCAAAATTTGCAACAAGACCTACCGAAAGATATTTTCTCCTTTTCTTAAGGTTTTCATTCTTAATTCTTTCCAGATCTTTCTTATCAATATTTAGAGTTTTCTTTTTAACTCCTTCAGCTGTACGCTTATATTCATCTAAAATCCGTTCGATCCTGATTGCGAGAAAAAAGGCAGAAATGGTTGTGAATATGATAAATCCAACCCCTTTCCACCCTGTTCCCCAGCAATAGAAAATATAACTTGCAGCCAGTAACACCGGCTGCTGAGTTTTCTTAGGAAGCAGATAATACAGTACTACAACAGACAAAACAAAAATTAAAAAATTCAAAGAAAAAAGCGTCATATCCTACCTCTCAGTTATGACTCACTGACATAATATTCCTTATACCCAAAACAATACTATTCATACTGTCATCTTTCCAGAAATCACTGACATCGTATTTTACAGTATTATTATTCCTCCTGTCCAAAAGCCTGATAAATTCCTCTTCATCCTTAAATATTTCAGCATAGCCCTGTTCCACTATATCCATTAGTGAAACTGCCATAGGTATATCCCAAATATAAGTATCGAGATTAAATCCCATACCCTCATAAACTGCAGTTGATTCAACGCCTACCTGCATACTGCATTTAGAGAAGAGATCGTAGAGCGAAGTCTTATTATCAGCTATAACTTCAATATCTGAATTGCAGAGTTCTGTATATCTTTCTTTATAATCAACTGCTTCTCTCGGATGAAGCTTGTAGATTATCTTCAGTTCCGGTCTTAATCTGCTTATTCTTACTGCAAGTTCAGAAAACTCTTTTCCGTATTTTCTGCTCGATAAGAAGATAACGGTATTTTCTTCTCTCCTGCACTCTGACGGTGAATATGCTTCCATCATCATGTCATGATAAGGGAAGCCCATAGACAGCACATGATCTTCAGCGACCGGCAGATTAATCCTCCTGCTCCAAAAATCGCCAAATGAAAAGAAGTAATCAGGATGCTGCCTTATCCTTATGTTATCAGGATAGCGCGTAGAAATCGTACCATGCTGAAGCTCTATCGTCGGAACGCCGAGCCTCTTGGCAGTTTCATTGAAAATCTGGACATCAAAACCGCCTCCAACAACCTCTACTATAACTTTCGGAGATATCTTCCTTAAAATCTTCTCATATTTTTTCCGTTTGTATTCATATAAAAAAAAGAGAACCGTGGCTCTTTTTGAAAATTCATCTAAATCCGGATGAAGATCATAATTGTCAATTAAATCCCTAAACGGAATTTCCATTTCTCTTTTTATTCGTTCATATACCTGCCGGTATTTAGCAGGACAAAGATACTTTTTCAGATATCTGTAGATATATCCTTTAATGCTTATCTTATCCAGAAAAAGAATATTCTTTGTATAAAGCTTATCCCTCTTGTTTTTACCAAGTCCGGTTACCTGAATAGTTACTGAATCAGGAAATCTGTCCGCAATATAATCCGTATAAATACTGACCATTCTCCCATCTATTTCCTGTCTTCTGGAATGGCAGAAAAACAGAACGTCCGACTTTGGTATTTTGCGTGGGATCAGATCCGAAAAAAACACCATGGCAGTTTTTATTTTACTGCCGAGTCCTTCTTTCGACTGATCCTTCATCTGTCTGTAGAATGCGGGTTCAACCTTGGAAGATTCATCCTTAAAAGACATTACCATATCACGCCGCATATAATTCCAGTACTGGAAACCATTTATGCTCTTTTTATTCAGGAGTTCATGCTTTTTTTCCCATTCGTAAAAACCGTAACTTTTCATAATACTCCTTAGCGTTCTAACTGCTCACCTGCCGGGATGACTTTCTTCAAAGCATGATCACAATAGTTGCAGGCATCTGCATAATCTATGGTAAGAAAATCCCTAAGCTCTTTTCTGAACTCTCTGTCCGTACGTTTTTTTCTTATGTCAAAGCTGTCATGTTTATCATCCATGAATCCCAGATCGGCAAGCGACGCTGCTCTTGCACAAGTATAAAGCTTACCGTTAAGAAGTGTACGGCAGTATCTGGCAGAAAAACATCCGTTGTATTCCTTTGTGAGCTGTTCAATGTCCTTTCCTCTGTTATCCGTTCCGCCCGGATCAACCCACGATGTTGCACGTCCAAGCTCACAATGTATCCCCTTACTCTTACATAATTCAGACAGTTCTTTTACCTTCTGAACCTTCAGGCCATAATCACTTATTACAATCTTTGGATTCTTTGATGCTGCGATCAGATTCATAAGCTCATCATCAGGAATCACCGTTCCGTTTGTAACAAATGTCAGGCAGTAAATCTTCTCATGATTCTGAAATGCCTTTACCACCTTGGCAAGTTCAGGATAAACAAACGGCTCACCGCCGAGAAGAGTTAGCTTTACACAAAAGTCCGTATGTGAAAGCAAATTCTCAACATCCTTTATAACTGTATCTGCTGGGATATGATAAGGCTTTTCATAACAATGCATAAGATTATTACAATGAGCGCATTTGAGTGAGCAGTATGTAGTAAGCTCACACACAATATCAGGACAGATAAGCGCGCCGGGCATAATCCCTTTTACAAGCCTGATAATATCTCCAAATTTCTTCTTTCCCGGAGTATTATAAAAATATTCTCTGACCGAAGGTCTGAAAACCCTCTTCCAATAAGATCCCATTTCTTGCCTTTCTATATTTCAAATATATTCTATATAAATAATTCATGAAGACCGCTAAAAGCACCCCTTATACAGTCAGCTGAAAATCCATTCAGAGTAATTCCTCAAGCAGAGCCTTGCCCTCAGCAGTTTTTATGTCATAAAAGATCGGACCTAGTACATACTGACTCTGAATAATGCCCGGTACAAGAGCATTATACTCCATACATACTATTTTACCCTGATCGTCTACTGTAAAGTCCCAGCCTATGATCTTATGATGCGGAAATCTTTCATGCACCCTTACGGCAAGTTCTTTCATCTCAGGGTATCTGTCTATTTTTCCTTCAGGTTTCTTTCCCCAGATATCAGAAAAAACAGTTGCCGTATCAGGATCAACTACCCTGTCCATAAGATGTCCGTCATCAGTAAGTCCTACAACTCTCGGATGCTCTCCATCCTTAGATACAGCCAGATCACAGAATTCTCCCGGAGGTCCGACTCTTAAAATTCCTCCCAGCACATAAATCGTGCCCTTCCAGTATAAAGTAGTTACCCTAACTATATTTACTGAAGATGAATTCCATCTGGCCAGAAATTCATCCTGACACATGGGAACCTGTACAATATAGTCTTCTTTATACTCCGCCAATGCCTTCTCAAAATCCTTCTTTTCAACAAGCCTTACATTCATTGTATGACCATGAAAAAGAGAGCCCTTAAAAACAAGCTTCTCATATCTTTCCATCAGTTCAAGCGGATTCGGACAGATTTTATAATCCTTTGTGAGAAATTCTCCATCAACATTTCTCACAACCGCTTCCGGAAAATTAATCTCGGGCATGAGTTTTTCAAAATAATTCTTATCATTAAAGAGATTTTTCGTGATCAGTGTTCTTCCCATATGGTAATCCATCTTATGAAGCTTGGGAAGAATTATGTTCTGATATACAATATCCGATATAAATCCCTCTTGCAGTTCTTCGCCATTACAGCAGACATTCTTGAATGCTGTAAGCTGACCATAGTCTTCTTCGTAGACAGCATATTTCTTTTCATCTTCTGTCAGTGATTTCCACTCGGGATGACGTGCAATGAGTTTCCTGTCCCTTTTGCCTAATTTCTTTCTTCTGTCAAAAGGAACCCATTTTTTCCTTAAATTACCGTATGAACCATTTAACGCATACGCAATATTAAAAGCCATAGTCCAATTCACCTCGTAAATCTTTGCCAAATCCCATTAGAAACAGCTGTACAAAACAATAACCGTCTGCTTCGTTTTTTCTCAAATAACAAAACAACAGACGGTCATTATCAGTCATTGTTAAAGAACTGTTCATAAATAAGTTGAGCAATTTGCACATGGAAACTATTCACAAGTAAATGCCCAACTTATTTTGTAACAGTTCCTAACTATCAGTCCTCCTGCAGTTTCTGTACAAGCTCGTAAATAGCTTCTGCAGAATTGAAGTTCTCAGCCTCAAGATAATCCGCATCAATTGCAATACCAAAATGCTCGTTAAGCTCACTGACGATAGAAATAATATCAAATGAATCAAGAATACTGTCATCTATAAGCTTCTTTTCATTCTCAAAATCAACATCAGGTCTTACTTCCTGTAATATTTCCATTACTTCATCCATTTAATTCACCTCACATTATGCTACGTACCTATTATTATCACATAATATACATTTTATGATTATAGCTATCAAAAAAACCTTTGTCAATCATTCGCAGGTCAGCCCTTCTTCTTAAAGAGATACAGTCCTATATCTTTATCAAACCACTGTTCTTCAAAATCATTTCCCATAAGATCTGTATAGACATCAGGTGTACCGCTCATTACCTGATAGATATAAACATATTCTGAATCTCTAAGCCTTTCTGCAATATCTGTATCTTCATTTGACATTACATTTACATCTCTGCCCGAGCCGGCATATTCAAGGTAATATTCCTCAAAACCATCTGCATTGGCACGGTTTGCGTTTATCGCTATGACAGTCTTATCGTCGTAAAGCCTGCCATCTGCCGTGATAATGTCCCTCACGTTTCCATAAGTATTATCAAAGGGTGCTGAAACCTCATCCTTGACATCATAGTAGTAATTGGGTGCTCCGATATAAAACAGTATAAAGAGCATTACCGTTCCATACAATACCGGTCCGGATAACTCCGTCTTTTTATGCAGCAGCCCCAGCATCCTGTTTAACAGATCCGCAACCGTTATAGTTGCCGCCGGAACGCATGACAGGAAATATCTGGTAACAAAGATACCGCTGTGCGTGTTAATATGCGCACTGTATATATAATCAGCGAACACAAATATGACCGACATTAAAGCAAAACCTGCAGCATAATAATCCTTCTCAAGCTCATCGGTTTTATTCCGGAAATCCCTAAGCAGAACCAAAAGTGTATATATCATTGCAACGAGCAAAAGGATAAACACAGGCTCATCATTGCCTGTAATATACCTCAGTGCTTTTGGAATGCTCGCAAAGGTCGGTACTTTAGGCCAGAACTCCTCAAGGTTCATTGTCCGCTTAATCAGCATGAGAATAAACCATGGAACAAGGCTTCCTCCGCCTATCAGATACGAGATCACAAACCGTTTGTCCAGTTTTTTTCGAATGAAAGGCAATATATCTAAAATGAAAAAATAAACAATTGTCAGACATCCAAAATAATGTGAATAAGCAAGCCCTGCCATTGCCAGCCCCATGAGCACATAATCTTTTGTCCTGTTTTCCTGACGCCTGTTTCTCTCGATATAAAGCCATAGAACCAGTGATGTAAAAAAAAGCCAGAAAGCATGCACCCTGAAGGTAAGTCCGCATTTCTGCATTATGATTGGCGATATACAGCTAAATACCGCAGTCAGAAGTCCTGTTCCTTCGCCGCCAAAGCTTTT
>CAJORC010000221.1 GCA_905236615.1 uncultured Lachnospiraceae bacterium | reverse complement strand
TCCTGAGGCGAGTTTGAAGGAACTCGGAACTTTACTTGAAGGTAATGTCAGTAAGTCGGGGGTTAATCACAGGCTGAGGCGTTTAAGTGAGATTGCTGAAAACCTGAGAAATAAAACACGGTAGTTTTTGATATCCGACAACAGTTAAACAAAAATAGCTGATGTTATTAGAGGAGGAGATTTTATGAAGAAACAGACTGTTACAGTATCCATAAAGGAAGATCTGGATACACGTCCTATTGCAATGCTGGTTCAGGTTGCCAGTCAGTATGATTCAAGTGTTTATATCGAGTATGACTCAAAGCATGTTAATGCAAAGAGCATTATGGGTATGATGACCCTTGCTTTGAAGAACGGTGATGATGTAGATGTTGTTACTGACGGAGATGATGAAGATGCAGCTGCCGAGAACATGGTTAAATACCTTAGGGGAGAACCGGTTGCAGTCTGAATTTCAGGAAGGTCATGTTATATGAGTCCTGTTAATAAGAAAAAACTTTATTTTATTTATAATCCACAGGCCGGAATGGCAAAGATCAGAGAAAATCTGTCACAAATCCTTGAAATCTTTGCGAATTCCGGCTTTGAAGTTACGGTATGTCCTACGTCAAAAGCCGGTGATGCCCGAAAGGCAACCATTGCTGCGGACGGGAAGTACGATGTCATTGCGTGTTCGGGAGGAGATGGAACCCTCGATGACGTAACGGCAGGCATGCTTCTTTGCGAAAAAAAGGTGCCGATCGGATATATTCCGGCAGGAAGTACCAATGACTTTGCCCAGTCTTTAAAAATACCAATGAATATGCTCGATGCCGCTGAAGTGGTTGCCCAGTGTAACTGCATGGCATTTGACATGGGAAAATTTAATAAAAAATCGTTTGTATATGTTGCGGCATTCGGCCTCTTTACCGATGTGTCCTACGGGACAAGTCAGGATATGAAGAATACTTTCGGACATTTTGCCTACATTATCGAAGCGGCTGCACGTCTGCCGCAGACCCGTTATTACCATATGAAGGTTGAACATGACGGTATGGTAATGGAAGACGATTTTATTTTCGGTATGGTAAGTAATTCTCTTTCTGTTGGCGGTGTGAAGGATATTACAGGTGACGGTGTTCTCTTAAATGACGGACTTTTTGAGGTAACGCTTGTTAAAAATCCGGTTCAGATGCAGGATTTTACAGATATAGCTGCAGCGGTATTCACACGTTCACAGGATAATCGTTTTGTTTTCAATTTCAAGACACGGAAGATCAAGTTCAGTTCTTCGGAGGAGATTCCGTGGACGCTGGATGGGGAGTTCGGAGGAAAACCCAAAAGCGTGAAAATGGAGAATATGCAGTGTGCACTTGAAATGATTGTGCCAAAGAATGTTTCATTACCTTGTGTGACGGTATAATTCGTGTTATAATTTTAACAGTTTTGTACGGTCAGAATGAATTGTATGCGTACATCAGAAAGGATGGGAAGACTATGTCATTAGTAGGAACAAAAGAAATGTTCGAAAAAGCTTATAACGGCGGATATGCTGTTGGTGCATTCAACGTCAACAACATGGAAATCGTTCAGGGCATCACGGAGGCAGCAGCAGAGCTTCACTCTCCTGTTATCCTTCAGGCTTCAGCAGGAGCAAGAAAGTATGCAAATTCAATCTATCTTGTAAAGCTCGTTGAGGCAGCAGTAGCACTTCATCCGGAAGTTCCGATCGCTCTTCATCTTGATCACGGTGCTGATTTTGAAGTCTGCAAAGATTGTATCGACAGCGGATTTACATCAGTTATGATCGACGGTTCATCAAAGTCTTATGATGAGAACGTAGAGCTTTCAGCTAAGGTTGCAGAGTATGCACATGCACACAACGTTGTTGTTGAGGCTGAGCTTGGAACACTTGCAGGTGTAGAAGATGATGTTGCTGTAGCAGCAGAGAATGCTCAGTATACAGATCCCGCACAGGTTGTTGATTTCGTTAAGAAGACCGGCGTTGATTCACTTGCTATCGCTATAGGAACAAGCCACGGTGCTTACAAGTTTAAGCCCGGCACACAGCCCCACATCCGTCTTGATATTCTTGAAGAGATCGTTAAAAAGCTTCCCGGCTTCCCGATCGTTCTTCACGGTTCTTCATCAGTTCCGCAGGAATATGTAAAGATCATTAACGCTAATGGTGGAGCATTACAGGATGCAGTAGGTATTCCTGAAGATCAGCTTAGAGAAGCTGCAAAGAGCGCAGTCTGCAAGATCAACATTGACTCAGACCTTCGTCTCGGTATGACAGCAGGTATCCGTCAGCACTTCTCAGAGCATCCTGAGCACTTCGATCCTCGTCAGTACATCGGTGACGGTCGTAAGTATGTTAAGGATATCGTACACCACAAGATCATCAACGTTCTTGGTTCTGAGAACAAGATCTGATATAGTTATCGATAATAAAGGGCACTTCCGTGAAAACGGAGGTGCCTTTTAAAAATCCCTTTAAAAGGGAGGATGCCGGGCACTTTCGCACCCGGCAAGTATTATGAAAAAGTTTTTTCTTTGAATCTGTCTTATTTATTTGATG
>CAJORC010000220.1 GCA_905236615.1 uncultured Lachnospiraceae bacterium | reverse complement strand
TATCTGACGGATCAACTGGCGTTATGTTCAATGTTGCAGGAATGCAGCCTCTTATGCCTTATCTTTTAGGTAAGAAGCATCCTCTTGGAACAAGACTTTGCAATGTTCAGGGATGTGTTCGTACCAATGATATCGACTCAGTAGGTGATAAGAGCCATGGTACTTTCTTTGAAATGATGGGTAGCTGGTCTCTTGGAGATTACTTCAAAAAGGAGCGTTGCCAGTGGAGCTTTGAGCTTTTGACAGAGCTTTTTGGATTTGACGCTGACCATCTTGCAGCAACAGTATTTGCCGGCGATGAGAATGCACCAAGAGATGAAGAGGGTGCTAAATATCGTATCGAGTCAGGATTTAAGCCTGAGAATATTTACTATCTTCCTGCTGAAGATAACTGGTGGGGACTTGAATATGGTCCATGTGGCCCGGACAGTGAGATGTTTTATGTAAAAGACATTCCGGATTGTGGCCCGGATTGTGGTCCTGGTTGCCATTGCGGTAAGTATACAGAAATTGGCAATGATGTATTCATGCAGTATGAGAAACATCACGATGGACACCTTACACCACTTGCTCAGAAGAATGTAGATACAGGTTGGGGACTTGAGCGTATTCTTGCATTCTTAAATGGTACAGATGACGTTTATAAGATTGATCTCCATGCACCTGTTATAGCTTACATAGAAAAAGAGAGCGGAATTAAGTACGATACTGATGAGAAGAGTACCAGATCTATGAGAATCCTTGCAGATCATACACGTACTTCCGTTATGCTTATTGGAGATGAGGCAAAACTTCTTCCATCAAACACTGGAGCGGGTTATATCTTAAGAAGACTTATCCGCCGTGCAGTAAGGCATGCAAGAGCACTTGGGCTTAATAAGGATCATATCCTTGGTGTTGCATCAATATACCTTGATGAGTATTCAGAGAGTTATGAGAATCTTGTTAAGAATCGCAGCTTTGTTCTTCAGGAACTTGGAAGAGAAATTGATCGTTTTGAATCTACTCTTGAGAATGGTATGAAAGAGTTTAAGAAGATTCTTGATAAGACAGCTGCTGATGGTAAGAAAGAGATTGACGGTAAGGATGCGTTTTTCCTTTATGATACATTTGGATTCCCTGTAGAACTTACTGTAGAGCTTGCCGAAGAAGAGGGCTATACAGTAGATGAAAAGGAATTTGCAGCTGCAATGGAAGAGCAGAAAAAGAAAGCAAGAGATAATCAGAACTTTGCTGCAAACCTTACAACTGGTACTGGTTTATTTGATGAACTTAAAGAGGATGTTAAATGTGAGTTTGTGGGTTATGAAACTCTTACATGTGAAGGAAACATCGTTGCGATGGCTTCTTTGGACTCACTTTCAGATACTCTTGCTGAGGGACAACAGGGCACTATCATAACAGATAAAACTTCTTTCTATGGCACTATGGGCGGCCAGGTAGGTGATATCGGACTGATAAGAGGTGCTGACGGTTCAGAGTTCAAGGTTTCAGAGACTGTTAAAGTTGCAGGAGGAAGAACTGCACATGTTGGAACTGTCGTAAAGGGAAGCTTACAAGTATCTGATAAGGTAACATTGGAAGTTGATGCTGAAAACAGAGCAAAAACATGCCGTAACCATTCTGCTACACACCTTTTACAGAAGGCTCTTCAGATTGTTCTTGGAGATGAAGTTGAGCAGGCTGGTTCTTATCAGGATCCTGAAAAGACAAGATTTGACTTTAGCTATCATCAGGCTATGACAGCTGAGGAAATCAGAAAAGTAGAAGATATAGTAAATGCCAAGATTTTAGAGGCTCTTGTTGTTGACACAAAGGAAATGTCATTAGAAGAGGCGAAGAAAACAGGAGCTATGGCTCTTTTTGGTGAAAAGTATGGAGATACAGTAAGAGTTGTTAATATGGGCGACTTCTCAATTGAACTTTGTGGTGGCACTCATGTTTCTAACACAAGCCACATTGGATTGTTTAAGATTGTGGCAGAGAGCGGTGTGGCTGCTGGTGTTCGACGTATAGAAGCTCTTACAGGAAGCAATGCAAGAGACTATTTCCTTAACGTTGAGCAGACTCTTAATACTTCTGCAAAGCTTGTAAAGGCTAGCGCATCTGATCTTGCAGAACATATCAAAAAGCTTCAGGAAGAACTTAAGGCTCTTAGAAGTGAGAATGAATCTCTTAAGAGTAAGGAAGCTCAGGCTGCACTTGGAGATGTATCAGATCAGGTAAAAGAAGTTAATGGAGTTAAGCTTCTTGCAACATCCGTAAAGGGCGTTGATATGAATGGACTTCGTGATCTTGGCGATCAGATGAAGTCTAAACTCGGAGAAGGCGTTGTTGTCCTTATTTCTGAAGCTGATGGTAAAGTTAATCTTATTACTATGGCTACTGATGGCGCAATTGCCAAGGGTGCCCATGCCGGAAATCTTATAAAAGCTATCGCTCCTATTGTTGGCGGCGGCGGCGGTGGACGTCCAAATATGGCTCAGGCAGGTGGTAAGAATCCTGCAGGTATTGGTGAGGCACTTGCGGAAGCAGAAAAAGTTCTTAGAAATCAGATAAATTAATTCTTGACGCCAATACATTTTGTGATATAATTGTTAATGTTATGTGAGCTAATGGGCTCAGTATAAGCATAATAAATAACCCAATCAGTCATGTACTTGAAGGGACTGAAGGGAGGGTAAGAGTAGAGATGTCAACTGTAGTAGTAAAAGAAAACGAGACTTTGGATAGCGCACTGCGTCGTTTTAAG
>CAJORC010000219.1 GCA_905236615.1 uncultured Lachnospiraceae bacterium | reverse complement strand
GCTGCTCCGACTCCTGATGAAGCTGCTATTGAAACGCCTGCACCTGCTGCTGCCATTCCTGCAGTTGTTGCAACCGTTCCCGCTGCAACGCCAACGCTTCCGCATATAGCTGCATACGCACTCTGTGCAGTCGTTGCAGCCATCGCAGTCTGTTCGGACATCCCCTGTATAGCCCCGAAGATAACTGCTCCGCTTATAGCCATTGCGCCAACTCTGCTTCCGCTTATGCCCGGTTCGTTATCAAGCTTCTTCTTAAGGAATTTTCTTGCATAATTGAGACGGCTCTTAACCGTTCCCGGCGAACATTCCATAATATCCGCAATATCATCAATACCAATCCCATCGTAATAATAAGCGATCACAACAGTTCTCTGGGCTTCAGGAAGTTCATCAATATATTTAGAAAGTATCTCTTCTACTTCCTTGTTTTCAGCAGACGCTTCAGGCTGAACAGCCACGTCCGTAGCCGGAATACTCTCAAAAAGACTCTTTCCTGTTTCTTCGTCTAAAAGTATCTCATTTTTCTTACGGAAGATTTTCATTCCCTG
Source organism: uncultured Lachnospiraceae bacterium (assembly GCA_905236615.1). GTDB lineage: Bacteria > Bacillota > Clostridia > Lachnospirales > Lachnospiraceae > NK4A144. Next base: position 7,086 of record CAJORC010000219.1, on the reverse strand, counting down.
CCTGTAGGTAATCGCTCCGAGCCAAGCATATATGTTTTCCGGCTTATCCAATGTTTCAATCGATTTATACGCTTCAACATACACTATTTGCAGTAGATCAAGCGCATCTTCCTCGTCCTTCATTATCTGACGCGCTCTGAAATATACAAAGTTATATGTTTTTGAATAAACGAGATTAAATCCTTCTTCCTCGCCATTCTTCATGCGTCCGACTGCCAATATCAAATCATTGTCAGCTGCCATTCACATATCTCCTTACAACGAACATAAGCACTCTGTATCAGTCCTGTGCCTGTGTCCCGGAATACCTTTTCCTCCTTTCTTCGTTTATTATCGTTCTATTTATTAATTAGTACCGAAGAAAGTTGAAAAAGTTTTAAATAATTATGTATACATTATATTGTTTGCCTTTTGTTCATTTTTTCTTAACATATTCGCAAAAATAATAGATCAGATCGAAGTAAGTCTGTTCTTCACTCTCTGCTGACTTTTCCCACTCATCTTTGCTGTCAAGATCCGGGAAATAGGCGTCCGCCTCATAGACTTTATCAATTTTTGTTATAAGGGCCTTATCACACCTGTCTATAAGACTCTGATAGACCTTTGCCCCACCTATAAGATATATATCGTCCTCATTGTAGTTTTTCAACAGTCCCTCAAGTTCATCGATACTGTGTACCACAGTAACACCCTCAGGCTTATACGAAGGATTAGCTGTAAGGACTATATTGGTTCTGTTCGGAAGCGGTTTGCTGCCCGGAAAACTCTCCAACGTTTTCCTGCCCATAACCACTACTTTCCCCGTTGTTGTTTCACGGAAATATTTCTGGTCTGCCGGTATCCTTACAAGAAGATCACCTTTCAGACCTATTGCCCATTTTTCATCTACTGCCGCTATTGCTATCATACTGCCACTCTCCTCTGTCATATTTTCGGCAAAATCACTTATTCCCACTTATCACATAACGAATTTATCTGATCTGCGAATTTAGCAATATCTTTATTCGCACAATGCTCGTAGCCACGGATAACACTGATAAGACGCTGTCCTGCCGCAAGAAGTCTTTCGAATACACTGTTCCTCGAAGAACGCATCTTCTTCTTTGGCTGTGCGGGTATTCCCTTTGCTTCGAAGATAATCTTATCTCTGGCAAGGTCATATCTGGTTCCGCTGTATGGCGCATAAGCATTAAGTCCCAGTTTATCGCCTATAGTTCTTGCAAAACTGTCCGTAACGGTATCTGCACCATGCACCACAAAAACTTCCGAAGGCTTTCTTTCAAAACTGCCCAGCCAGTCAAGAAGGCCATTCATATCCGCATGTCCGGAAAGTCCTGTCATAGTCCGGATTTCTGCCCTGACTCCTATTTCCTCTCCGAAAAGCTTTACTTCTTTTGCGCCTTCAACCAGAGCTCTTCCCAATGTTCCGACAGACTGGTATCCAACAAAAAGAATTGTACACTCATCTCTCCAGAGATTGTGTTTAAGATGATGTCTTATACGTCCGGCATCACACATTCCGGAAGCCGATATTATCACCTTCGGAGACTCATCGAAATTGATCTCTTTCGACTCCTCACTGGTTATTGAAAGGCGGAGTCCTTTAAAGGATATCGGGTTTATTCCCTTCCGTATGAGCTCCATCGCATCTTCGTCAAAACAGTTCACGGAATTTTTCTGAAAGATCTGCGTTGCCTCGACAGCCAGCGGTGAGTCTACGAATACGGCAAAATCCGGATTGTTCCGTATAAGTTTTCTTTCTTTAATTTCACGGATAAAATAGAGCATTTCCTGAGTTCTTCCTACAGCAAATGAAGGAATGACAACATTTCCTCCTCTGTCAAAAGTTCTCTCTATGATCTCCGCAAGCTCTCCGACATAATCTGCGTCTGCTGTCTGATGCAGACGGTCACCATATGTCGATTCAATAACAACATAATCAGCCTCTTCCACTTTCTGGGGATCTTTAAGTATAGGCTGTTTGCTGTTTCCGACATCTCCTGAAAATACTATTTTTTTACTTACGCCGTTCTCATCGATCCAGACTTCTATCGCAGCAGATCCAAGCAGATGCCCAACATCTGTAAAACGTATTTTTATCCCGTCCGAAACCTCTCTTATTTCTCCATATGGTACAGGCTCCAGCAGTTTTATGGCACGTTCTGCGTCTTCCATTGTATAAAGCGGTACAAATCCCACATCCGATGACGATCTTTTTGCCTTACGATTGCGCCATTCTGCCTCGAACATTTGGATATGTGCACTATCTCTTAACATTATGTCGCACAATTCCGTTGTGGCATCAGTCGCAAATATCTTTCCTCTGAATCCCTTTGACGCCAGCAGAGGCAGTAATCCCGAATGGTCTATGTGCGCATGTGTCAGAAAGACATAATCAACATCCGCCTCAGCCACGGGCAGCGGTATGTTCTCATAAAGATTTGCCCCCTGTTCCATTCCATAATCAACAAGGATGTTTTTACCGCATGCATTAAGGTAATGACAGCTTCCGGTAACCTCATGTGCAGCTCCGATAAAAGTTAATTCCATAGGCGCCTCCGTTCGTATTCTCAGAAACTATGATACCTTTATTTTACCATAAAATAACTTTTATTGCCCAAAAACTATTCCCTGCGCATAGTACCATGCACCTTCAGAACTTTCTGAGTCCTTTCGGATAATGGTTTTTGATAATACGTCCGTCACTCTTGCCCCATCCAAGTGAATATCCGTCAACCGAAATAAGTACCCAGCCCTTTTCCGCTGTTATGTTTAAAGTCTGACCATTCAGAAAAGCCTTAACTTCAGCAGAATCGGATTTCAGATCAACGTTCCTGCATACATCTTCAGGTGAAAGTGCAATTGCCAGTGCATGTGAAGGTTCAAATCTTTTCTTTTTCAAAGTTCCCAGATGAAGACCTACCCGCAGAACCTTTAATTTGTTTATTCCGCACATGTCTTCCGGTATGAGGCATAACTGTTCTCCGAATCTGAATATCCTGCTGTCCGGAAGTTTGATCTTAAGGTTTTCCATTTCAAATTCACGGTAAAGCGCAGTGTCGTTCCTGTTCGCAGCAGCAGCCGTTCCGTTCGCACTTATCCTTACAGTATTGTTTTCAAGATTCCCCTCTCTTTCAACAACTGCAAGATAATGTCCCTCACCTGCAACATGATGCGGCCATATTCTGACGGTCTTATCGATCTCCTCCGGCGCCCCATCATAAAATGCCTTGTTTCCGCAGTCAAACCCTTCTACAGATATTGCCGGACACAAATGAAAGTCACTGTGTCTTTCAAGAAAACGTGTTATCGTTCCCTCATCTTCTTCAGGTGCAAATGTACATGTGGAGTAAACAAGTCTTCCGCCCGGTGCAAGCATTGCCGCAGCAGCATCTATCACGTCATCCTGACGCGCTGCACACATTCTTACATTTTCCTCACTCCATTCATCCACTGCAAGGGGATTCTTCCTGAACATTCCCTCTCCGGAACAGGGAGCATCCACAAGAATCCTGTCAAAATATCCTCCAAAAATATCCGCCAGCCTGTCAGGTGTCTCATTTGTAACAAGACAGTTTCTGACTCCCATACGCTCAATATTTTCGGATAATATTTTCGCCCTTGACGGGATTATCTCATTCGCAACAAGAAATCCGCTTCCCTGCATAGCCGATGCTATCTGTGTCGTTTTTCCTCCCGGAGCCGCACAGAGATCCAGGATTTTCTCATTTTTGCCGACTTCAAGATTCTCAACGACTGCCATGGCCGAAGGCTCCTGTATATAATACACTCCGGCTTCATGATAAGGATCTTTTCCGGGTGCCGTGTCATTATCATAATAATAACCGTCACTGCACCATTTTAACTTTCTAACCTTAAATTTACCTATATTTTCATCATTATCATCCTGATTTTTTTTCTTTAATCTGTTCATTCTCAGTGCATGATGGTTTTCCTGACTGTACGCAGTTATGAACTCGTCATATTCGTCCCCAAGCATTCTTTTCATTCTTTCTTCAAAATTCACGGGCAATTTCATAAATTAACGCACACCTCATTTCAAATACATTAAAAAAACATTTTTTGTGCTTACAATTAAACAAATTTTTGTGTTATAATGGATGATAGCGGAAACAAATTTACCCTGCGGGTCGCTATTCCCCGGAGACGCCGCAGAAGCCTGAAGGACAGGCAGAAAGGATTTAATGTTTAATACAGGTGATTATGTTGTACACAGGAATGACGGTTTATGCCAGATAACCGAAATTTCGACACTCAACATTCCGGACTGTGATCACGAAAAAAAATATTATTTTCTGACCCCTACCGACAGTCCCAACAGCAGGATATATGTGGCTGTAGGTTCCGGAGACGCCTCACTTCGTACCCCTATAAGCGAAGATGAAGCGCTTGAGCTGATCGATTCATTTCCCTCACTTGACACTCTTTCCGTAGAAAACGAAAAGCAGCGTCAGAACGCATATTCCAAAGCCCTTGTACAAAACGACTGTGAGCAACTCTTAAGACTTATCAAAACAACAGCCACAAGAAAGGCTGAGCGTGTACGCAAGGGACGCACCGCTACATCCGTTGATGAACATTTCCTAAAATCGGCGCGCCGTGCATTGTACAGCGAACTTTCTTACGTTCTCGGTGTTCAGGAAGACTCAATGACTGAATTTATTCAGGCCAGAGTTACAAAATACGAATAACCCACAATAAAAGCAAAGAATCCGGCTTTGCCGGATTCTTTTAATTCCTTAGTCAGAATGACGCATTGATTTAATAGGAATATTGGCATAAAGTGCCGGTCCTGTGCTTCCTGTATCCGCATCCGACTCAGTTTTTGTAATCTTTATATCAAGTCCCTGCTGATCGATCTCAACATATCTCTGGAGAACAGCAATGATATCATTCTTAATACGTTCCATGATCTCCGGCGAGCAGCTTGCGCGGTCAGAAACGAGCACAAGTTTCAGTCTGTCCTTAGCAATATCGCTGGTAGACTTCTTCTTGAAAAAATCAATTAATCCCATGTCTATTGTCCCCTTCCTTAACCTTTAGTTTGCTGAAAACAGTTCTCCGAGTTTTGCGAAAAATCCCTTCTTAACGTCAAGATTTTCATAAGGAACTTCCTCACCCATAATACGACGGCATATGTTCATGTAAGCATTTCCTACAATAGTACCGTCTCCGGCAAGCGGAGTACCTGTGTTTGTTGCAACAACAATCTTCTCATCGTAAGGAACAACACCGATAAGGTCGATCGAAAGAACTTCTACAACGTCATCAGCTGACATCATGTTTCCGTGCTTCATCATATCAATGTTAAGTCTGTTTACGATAAGCTTATTATCACGGATATTATTAGCCTCGAGAAGTCCGATGATTCTGTCAGCGTCACGTACAGCTGATACTTCAGGTGTAGTAACGATAAGAGATCTGTCTGCACCTGCAATTGCATTCATGAATCCCTGCTCAATACCTGCCGGACAGTCAAGGATGATGTAATCAAAATCTTTTCTGAGCTCCTCTACAAGTGCTCTCATCTGGTCAGGATTTACCGATGACTTATCCCTTGTCTGTGCAGCCGGAAGAAGATAAAGTCCGTCACACTTCTTATCCTTGATCATAGCCTGTGCAGGACGGCAGTTACCCTCGATAACGTCAACTATATTGTAAACGATCCTGTTCTCAAGTCCGAGAACCACGTCCAGGTTTCTAAGTCCTATATCTGTATCAACAAGAACAACTTTCTTGTCAAGCTTTGCAAGACCTGTACCAAGGTTAGCCGTGGTAGTGGTCTTACCAACACCGCCTTTACCTGATGTTACAACAATAACTTCACTCATTTATATTCTCCTCCCTGTTATCAAATGCCTTCAAAAATTCGGTACTGTTCAAAAATGTCCTGTCAAATTTCTTTATAACTATATGACCATCGGAAATAACAGCAACTTCCGGTGTACCCTTATCGCTTTCCGGTCTGTTGAATATCGACCTTTTTTTGCTCTTCTGCGTTGCATCCTTATCTTCAGAGATTGCAAGAGCATCCGAAATCCTTACCTGAAGCGGATCAAGATGAAGTGCCATTACAAAAGCCTTGTCATCGCCCATTGCTCCGGCCGTAACATTGCCCAAAAGATTTCCGAGGACGAAAATACTTCCTCCGGCGACAACTTCCGCGCCCTGCTTGACATCACCCAGCAGAAGAAGTGAACCTCTGCATGCATAGCTGGAACCGCTTCTCAGTGTTCCTATATATATTTCCGCCGAAGCTGAGTCGGCAGCTGCATTCTGTCTTAATGCCGCAGCCAGTGCAGCATTCTCCTTTTCGAGCCTTCCAAGTCTTCTCTCCGCTTCCGCATCTTTCGAACTGACACCGTTCTGCCGCAGCGCATCCGAAAACTTCTTTTCCAGAAGCTCATCATTTGTAAATACGGCGCCTATCTTCATGGACGTATTTGACTCAATGATCTCGATTATCCTTGTGGTCTCTGCTTCGCTTACCTGTCTTCCCTCGATTGAAAGTGCCATTCCCGCACTGCCGAAAAATGATGCAGATGCGCTGAATTTTTCCTTGATAAGCGGCAAGAGCTCGTTAAAATCCATACGGCTGTCAAGCTTAAGTACTATACCGGACTTGACGCCTTTTATTGCTACAGGTTGACTCATGCTCCCCTCCCCATCTTTTTTAAGCAGCAAAAAAATACTGCACTTAATATAATACAACATCTTTTCAGATTTTGAAAGATAAAAAAAGCTATAGCCGTAAAAAAATACAACCCGCGACCTTCTTCAAGATCACCGGGTTGTATCTTATATTGTAAGATCAGCCTAATATAGCCTTATCACTGGCGAATTCCTCACCTGCGACCTTCGAGAACTGATGAAGCAGATCTTCTACCGTAAGTTTTTTCTTTTCTTCACCCCTGATATCAAGAATGATCTTTCCGGCATTCATCATTATAAGCCTGTTGCCGTGAACAATGGCATCCTTCATATTATGGGTTATCATAAGTGTAGTAAGGTTATCCTTTTTTACGATCCTGTCAGTAGCATTAAGTACCTTTTCGGCAGTCTTCG
>CAJORC010000218.1 GCA_905236615.1 uncultured Lachnospiraceae bacterium | reverse complement strand
GGCGGGCCGGGAACAGAACTGTCCTGCCCGGATGATCCTGCCGATTCGGCACCTCCAAGCTCATTCATGATCTTATCAACATCGTTTTCAAGTTCAATAAGCTCTGAATTAATCTGCTCCAGCTTCCGACGAATGCCGGACATAAGCACGAATACGACACTTGCCCCGACAATAAGGGAAATGATGCTCGAAAGAATTACGGTAAAAGTGAAGCTCGCAATCTGAGCGTCGTACCAGTCGGCACTGAAATCCACGCAGACAACACCCGCAACCTTTCCATCCGAATTAAAGACCGGGCTGTAGGCAGAGTAAAACTTCCCCCATCCATCAGAGTAAGGGGCATCGTCCACAGCACTGACTCCGCCTGCGGCTGTAACCAAAGCTTCAGTAACGATGATGGTCTGACCGTATTCACCGGGATCCTCTTCGGCGGGATCAACGGTAAAGGTATATCGCCCGTCGTGCATATCGCGAACGGTGTAGATATATTCAAGGTCTATATTGTCCTGAAAGACTTTGAGTGTATTATAAATCTTATTAAATTCCGGGCTTCCAATAGTTTCTTCGCTTATTGCATCAAGCGCGTCACCATCGATCATATCCGCGGAAGTGTTGGCAATATCAAGCATCCGGTTGTTTATCAGCGTCTTCATCATTGACTTAGAGCGCATAAGGAGCACCGAGCCTAAGGAAATGTTGACGATGAGCAGAAATACGGAGATGATGATTATCGACTTCGCCGTCAGGTTGTTTTTTGCCTTATTTATAACGGCTCACCTCCCCCTTTATTTTGAGTCTTTTCTCTGTTTGGAACTCTGCTTTCTGTTCCCTTTAGTATAATTTTTGATAAGGGCAAGAAGCTCATCCACGTCGAAGGGCTTCGAAATGTGGCTGTTCATGCCGCTTTTAAGGCTCTGCTTTTTGTCCTCATCCCTGGCATTTGCACTGAGGGCTATTATGGGAAGGGTTGGAATGTCTTCCCGCCTGATCGCCCTGATGGCGCGTGTAGCTTCGTAGCCGTTCATGACAGGCATCTGAATATCCATAAGGACAAGGTCATAATACCAGGCTGGGTGGCTTTTGACCGCCTCAACAGCGTCGCTGCCGTCGGGAACCGACTCTACAAGAAAGCCTGCATCTTCGAGGACTGTCTCGGCAAGCATACGGTTAAACTCTATATCTTCAACCAGGAGCACTCTCATTCCGCTCGTGCTGATGTTTTCGTCTTCATTGACAGCAACCTCCGTGGGTACGATTTCCAGAAAATCATCAATCTGCTCGAGCAGCTGCTTACCGGAAATTTCCACCTTTTCCAGATATTCGCGCACCTTATCCTTATCGTCAATGTGCTTTAACGCAAGACTTGTAAAGCCCATGATCGAATTCATGGGAGTTCTTATTTCATGAGAGATATTGAAAAGGAACTCTGACTGAGCCTCATTAATGTGCCTCTGACGTTCAAGTTCCATCTCTGTCTTTAATTTTTCGGCAAGCTCTGCCTGTGCATTCAGGATTTCGGGGGTAACATCCCGGAAAGCGAAGATCACCCGCAGATTTTCCCCGTCATCTTCGGCCTTGATAATGGTCATATTGACGTAGACGATTCCGTTGTCATAGGTGGGGCAGCGGAAGGAGATGAAATAGATGTTTTCCTTTTCGAGCCTTTCCTTTATCCGCTCTTCAGTGATCTGACTGTCAAATATATGCCGGTCTTCTTCAATGACGTAGTGCTTTGCATAGTTTTTCATAACATTTTCCCAGGGAGCAATCTTGCCCTCGGGAAGACCTATTTCTTTAGAAATGTCCTTAAACATCGCATTCTGGAGATAACAGGCTTTCATCAGACCTTTTGTGAGATTTAAGAGGTAAATACATGAATAAGTCTGGCTCAGCCCCTTGATCACAACCGAGGAGAGCTTTATCTCATCTGCGATCTTATTATTGTTATTTTCAAAGTCAATTGTTTCAGCCATTTTTCTGCACCGTTCCGAGAACCCTTGCGAGCTCTTCCTTAATTATATCAACGTCTATGGGCTTGGATAAGTGCCCGTCCATTCCTGCTTCCCTTGCTGCTTCTATGTCCTCCGCAAAAGCATTGGCGGTCATGGCGAGGATAGGAATAGATGACAGCTTTTTGTCTGAAATTCCTCTGATGGCACGTGTAGCCTCGTAGCCGTTCATTACAGGCATCTGCACATCCATGAGAACTACGTCATAGTCGCCGGGCTTGGATGCAGCGATTTTTTCATAAGCTTCTTTTCCGTTTTCAGCGGTATCGATATCAAAGCCTTCGTCTTCAAGACTTAGTACGGCAATGTCGCGGTTTATCTCATTGTCATCAACGAGAAGGAGCTTAACCCCCTCGAAGTTATAATCTGCAGCTTCTGTTTCAGCGGATTCTGCTGCCTCCACAGGTGCTTCGGCATGGGGGAAATTCACCAGTATAATAAATTTCGTGCCCTTGCCTTTCTCTGACTTGACCGAGATCGTGCCGTCCATGAGCTCGACGAATTTTTTTGTGATCGACATTCCGAGTCCGGTTCCCTGAATCTTGGAGGCCGTCTTTTCTCTGGTATAGGCCTCAAAGACGGTTGCGGCAAACTCGGGACTCATGCCCATTCCGGTGTCGGTCACGGAGATTTCGTAGAGACTGCTGTCTTCACGGCTTTCTTTCTCTATCAGGTCAACAGTCACGCTGCCGCCTTTTTCAGTGAATTTGAAGGCGTTGCTGATCAGGTTCAGCAATATGCGGTTTAATCGGTTTACGTCGAATACTGCGTAGCGGTGTTGAACTAAGCCGGTATTAACGCTGTAGTCAATCCCTTTAGACTTCATCTGCGTCAGGAAAAGGTCATAGACATCATTCAGGCTTTTGACGAGGTCTGAACTTTCGGGATTTAATTCCATCCTGCCATTTTCAATCCGGCTCATGTCAAGGACGTCATTTATCAGGGCAAGAAGGTGATTGCTTGACGCCTCGATCTTTTCAAGGTAGTCCTTAGTCTCGTCAGGGAGCGAACTGTTCTTTCTTGCGATTGCGGTATAGCCGATGATGGCATTCATGGGAGTACGGATGTCGTGGCTCATGTTCGAAAGGAAAGTACTCTTGGCGCGATTGCTTTCCTCGGCCTTAAGTTTCTCGAGTTCCATGGCCTTTTCACGTCGGCTGATCGAGCCGTAAATGCTGAACATGATGAGAAGAACGATCACGATTACTGTCATCTGTATCCAGCTTGAACGTATCATCTCGGAGTTGATCTCATTCATTTTTGACTGCAGAAAAGCCGATGCTGCGTCGGAGTCTTCTTTATCAAGGGTCACGCCGTGCTCTTCAAGTTCTTCAAAATTATACTGGTTTAATTCGCTTAAGACCCTGTGGGTCGTGTTGGTGTTGGTCTGTCGGAGCCATAGCATCGAGGTAAAGAATATCATGAAAAGAAGCACTATCCAGACGACGGTTGAATTTCCGAAACGGTTCTCGTTGTCATTGTGCAGGACATAACGGAAGAAAACAAAGCCAAGGACACTCCATGCGATCAGTATAAGATAGGACTCGGCTGAAAGGGCGTTGTCTGTCCAGATATT
>CAJORC010000217.1 GCA_905236615.1 uncultured Lachnospiraceae bacterium | reverse complement strand
CGAAGTAGGTGATAAGATTGATGAGAACCAGAAGACTCAGGTTCAGACAGACCTTCAGGCTCTTAAAGATCTCCTTGCTAAACATCCTGATGCTGCAGATATGACTGATTCTGATGTTGCAGACATCAAGGCTGCAAGAGAGAAGCTTGAGCAGTCAGCGCAGCAGCTCTTCACAAAGATGTATGAGAATATGCAGCAGGCAGGCGGCGCTCAGCAGGCAGGTCCTGACATGGGCAGCGCAGCAGGTGCAGGCTCTGCAGATACATCATCATCTGACAGCGGCAATGATGCAGGTCCCGACGTCGTAGACGGTGATTACAGAGAAGTTTAAGATATAAGATTGTCTTGAAGAATTAGGTCACAGGGTGTAAAATAATACCCTGTGACTTATTGCGATTAAGATTTAAAGAGGAGATTACTATGGCAGAACAGAAACGTGATTACTACGAGGTTCTGGGTGTCGATAAGAATGCGGATGACGCAACTATAAAAAGGGCTTACCGTGTACTTGCGAAGAAATATCATCCCGATATGAATCCGGGAGATAAGACGGCTGAAGCAAAATTTAAGGAAGCTTCGGAAGCTTATGCAGTTCTTTCCGATGCTGATAAAAGACGCCAGTACGACCAGTTCGGTCACGCAGCCTTTGACGGCGGCGCAGGCGGTGGCGGCGGATTTGGCGGCTTCGGTGATTTCAGCAGTGCTGATTTCTCGGATATGTTTGGTGATATATTCGGAGACTTTTTCGGCGGCGGCAGAAGCTCGAGAAACAGCAACGGACCGGCCAAGGGAGCAAATATCCGTGTACAGGTTCGTACAACTTTTGAGGAGGCTGTATTCGGTACAGAGAAGGAAATTGAGCTCACTCTGAAGGATGAGTGTCCTAAGTGCCATGGAACAGGTGCAAAGCCCGGAACAAGCCCCGTAACATGTCCTAAGTGCGGCGGTAAGGGTCAGGTTGTATATACACAGCAGTCACTTTTCGGTACGGTAAGAAATGTACAGACATGTCCTGACTGCGGCGGCAGCGGTAAGATAGTTAAGGATAAGTGTCCTGACTGTTATGGAACAGGTTATATTTCGTCAAAGAAGAAGCTTAAGGTTACAATACCTGCCGGAATAGACAACGGACAGATGGTAAGGCTTCGTGATAAGGGTGAACCCGGAAGGAACGGAGGCCCCAGAGGCGATCTGCTTGTTGAAGTTGTTGTTTCACGCCATCCCATATTCCAGAGACAGGGCTACAATATCTTTTCAAGTGCACCGATATCCTTTGCGCAGGCAGCGCTTGGCGGCGATGTACTGATCGATACCGTGGACGGACGCGTTGCTTATACAGTGAAGCCCGGAACCCAGACCGATACAAAGATCAGACTTAAGGGCAAGGGTGTTCCTTCACTTCAGAATAAGGATGCAAGGGGTGACCAGTATGTAACCCTTGTAGTTCAGGTACCTACAGGACTTACTTCAAGTTCGAAGGAGCTCCTGAGAAAATTCGATGAACTTACGGGTGATTCACTTCATGACGTTGAGAGACGTTCCAATGGAGAAAAAGAACCTAAGAAGAAAAAAGGTTTTTTCGGATAATAAAATCTAAAGATAAAAATGAAGGAGTGCAAAAAAGCACTCCTTCGTTTTTTGTCTGTAAGCTTTTATAAATACTCACTTCTGTTGCATACTTTAAGGTTTTCGATAACCTTCTTTATGTCATTTGTAGATGCCTTATCACATATAAGAGTGGCATCTTCCGTATCAACAATAACAAGATCCTCAAGACCTATGCAGGCGATAAGCTTTTGGTTTGCCTGAATGATACAGTTATTGGTGTTTATTGTGATAACGTTGCCGTCAGCGATATTGCCGAATTCATTTGTACGGCGGATACGTTCCATTGCAAGCCAGCTTCCTACGTCATCCCAGCCGAAGTTTCCGGGAAGTGTGTAGATCTTGTCGGATTTCTCCATAACACCATAATCGATGGAAATTGACGGGAATTTGGGAAACTCTCTCCTTATAACATCTTCTTCAGCAGACGTACTGATAGCATCATGGATGATCATGAGACCGTCGTATACGTCAGGCATTATATGCTGGAAAGCGTCAAGGATGGTTGAGGTTTTCCATACAAACATTCCGGAATTCCAAAGATACTCGTTTGATGAAACATACTGTTTTGCAAGCTCGATATTGGGCTTTTCAGCAAAATTAAGAACCTTATAGCCTCTTTTGTAAACCTCTGAAGGATTAAAGCGGATGTATCCGTATCCGGTCTCTGCATAAGTGGGAGCGATACCGATGGTTACAAGGTTACCATCCTCTTCAGCTATTTCACAGGCATCCTCAAGGGTTGTCACGAACATCTGATTATACTTGATAAGATGATCGGAAGGCAGAACTATCATGCAGGAGTCCCCTGAACGTTTATGGATATAGGCAGCACCCATACCGATACAGGGAGCGGTGTTCCTTCCTATAGGCTCGCAGAGAATATTTTCTTTCGGAAGATCCGGAAGCTGTTCTGAAACAAGGCTGAGATAATCTTTATTGGTTGATATGTAAATGTCCTTGATATCAACAAGCGGAAGGATACGCTCTACAGTAAGCTGGATAAGCGTCTTGCCGTCCTCTGTAAGTGAAAGGAACTGCTTTGGCAGATTCTTCCTGCTTCGCGGCCAGAAGCGTTCTCCGTGTCCGCCGGCCATAATAAGTGCTGTTTTTTTCATTTCATAAATCCTTTCTATAAATATTCCGGAATATTTTAATCATTTTTTTCGGAAAAAATCATCTGTTCATCATCATATCGGTCAGTAATGATACCTCTTAATATTGTACCTGCTTTATATTTTTTATCAAGGCTTTTTACACGGATATATTCTTTGCTGTATCCGCAGGAATCTTCTTCGAAAAGAACCTCAACCTCACGGCCGATCCATTTATCCATAAAAGCGCTTTTATGCTTTCTGTTAATATCCTGCAAAACAAGGCTTCGCTCGTGTTTCTTTGCATCAGTCAGCTGACCGTTCATCCGGTCTGCCGGAGTACCATGCCTGCGAGAGAATTTGAATATATGCGTTTCGTAAAAATCTGTTTTTTCGACAAAATCAACCGTTTCGGAGAATTCATCTTCTGTTTCTCCCGGAAATCCGACGATAATGTCAGTGGTTATGGCAGGATCGTTAAAGTATTTCCTTAGGTAACTGACACTTTCGCTGTATTCAGCAAGATCATACCGCCTGTTCATTCTCTTTAAGACGCTGTCCGAACCGCTTTGGAGCGAAAGGTGGAAATGAGGACAGATTTCGTGAATCTCTGAAAGAGCTTTAGCAAATTCCTCTGTAACAATTCTTGGTTCAAAAGAGCCAAGACGGATGCGCCTGACACCATCAATCTTTGATATACGCTTAAGGATATCAATGAGTGGTGCAGTAATATCACCGTTCCTGTAGGCAGTTATGAATTCGGCAAAATTAATATGCCTTTCCGGTGAAGAAGGAGAGGGAATACGGTCAATCCCGTAAGAAGAAAGATGTATTCCGGATATTACGAATTCACTGTATCCCTCACGTGTCATGGCTTCGATCTCGGATAAGACCTCATTCTCGTCACGGCTACGCAGCTCCTCACGGGCATAGGGGATAATACAGTAGGAACAGAACATTTCACATCCGTCCTGTATTTTTATAAAAGCTCTGGTATGATTGACCTCTATCTCCGAGTGGCGTTTCTTTAAGCTGTCGGAAGGAACAGAGAATGAAGATATTTCCGAAGGAACGAATTCGGGGTGCTCTTCTATAAAGCGGTCTGTGATCTTTGCGATATCAGCTTTTTCTTTGTTGCTGATAACAATATCGACACCGTCATTGAGTATTTCATCCTTCTGTCTCGTGTTAACATAACATCCGGCTGCGATAACTATCGCTTCAGGGTTTTTCTGTCTTGCCTTGTGGAGCATCTGTCGTGATTTACGATCGGCAATATTAGTGACGGAACAGGTATTTATAACATATATATCAGCCTTTTCATCAAAAGGAACGATCTCGTATCCGTCATCGCTTAAGGCCTTTTGCATTATATCCATTTCGTAGGCATTAACCTTGCATCCAAGGTTGTGTAGTGCTGCTTTTCTCAAAATTCCTCCTTCATCTCTATG